>JACAEP010000054.1 GCA_013388795.1 Chloroflexota bacterium
GGCAGAGCAGTTGACTCTTAATCAATTGGTTGAGCGTTCAAATCGCTCCGGAGTCACCAGACAAACATCCCCATTTGGGGATGTTTTTTATAGTCTTCCCAAGACCCACACGATCGCTGGCGCCACGATCAGCGCAGGCAGAAGATTCCCCACGCGGATTTTCTTGAGTTCCAACAGATTGCTGACTCCTACACCCATTAACAAAACACCGCCAGTTGCTGTCATCTCATTCATCATGGGGGCGCTGATAATGGCGGATAACCCCTCCGCCAGCAGACTGATTCCGCCCTGATAAACGAGGATGATGATCGAAGAGAACATTACGCCGAATCCCATTGTAGAAGCAAAGGCAATCGAAGCGAACCCATCCAGCGTAGACTTGACCGCCAAAAGGTTGTAATCGCCGGTTAACCCATCCTGTATCGAGCCGAGAATTGCCATCGGACCGATGCAATACAACAAGGAAGCGACCATGAAGCCGCGCACAAAACGCGAGCCGGCGCCGCTTTCACTCTCAGTGGAGAAGCGCTTTTCGAGCGCCAAGCCAAATTCCTGTAACCGTTCTTCGATACCAAACCATTCCCCAACAATTGTACCGATAAGTATGGCGCCGAGCACAATCAATTGATTCTCGCTTTTCAGGAACATCTGCAAACCCATTCCTGTGGTGAACAGCCCCATCCCCGCAATAATCGTGGATTTGAACCGTTCCGGGATGCGTGAGCCAAATAACAAACCGATCGTTCCCCCGACTAAAATTGCAACGACATTGATGATAGTCCCAGTCATGGTTTCCTTTCCATTATTGTGCTAAACGACAGAAAAGAGTCTCTAAAATCTATAGAGATGTTTTGCAGCCATTCAACATGACACGTTTTAGTATAAACAGGCTTTGTAAAGTTAAAACCTGGCTGTTATTCCGATTTCGCCAGCGATGTCTTTCTACCCGCGTGTTGATTCTCCAACAACTCCAACACGAAACACAGTGAAGACAGGCGATTAAGATATCTCTGCAAATGCGGGTTGATCACCACTTCACCGTCGAACAATTCCACCACGCGCCGCTCTGCCCGGCGGATGACCGCCCGCGCCAGTGAGAGCGCCGCTCCGCCCAAGCTATCTCCCGGCAGGATGAATTCCTTCGGCATCTCCACCACTCTGCTTAATTCATCGGTTTCAAATTCGATCCACTTCACCTGCTCTTCGTCAATGCCGCGAAGAGCGTGCCAACTGCTTCCATCCGTACATGATATTTTGGCACGCGCCCCTCACCGAGAAGCCCGGTTGTGCCGTCGTCACCTTTGGCGGTATAGAATGTCATGCAGGCATTATAGCAGATAAAGTGATTATAATGACGCGCATGCTTAGACAATATCATATTGAAATGACCCGCTCGGCGCTTGAGCCGCATATCAGCGAACGCGCCCTGGAGATCATCATCGCCGCCAATGTCCGGCAGGATGCGCTTCATAATCAGTTCGGGCATGATGAGATCCATTACGATAACAATGCCATCGAGAAGGGCAATCGCTACATCAATGAACAACGCGGCTTGGCGCTTGCCACCCTGCTTTCACCCGGCATCCTCGGCGCATGGGTTGCCTTCGGGCGCATGCTGCATACCGCGCAGGATTTCTACGCTCATACCAATTACATTCCATTGTGGCTGGAGCAGTTCGATGGAACGCCTCCGCCTCCGCCTGAAATTGACCCGCTAAAGAAGGACCTGATGCGAAGCCCAAAACTGCATTCCGGCAGGATCTACTTCCCCATGGATATGGTGTATTTCATCAAGCCCCTGCGCCCGTTGGCTTTACGGCTCCTGCCCAAAGATTCCCACGGTTGGATGAATCTGGATGACCCATCCAAAGGACCCAAGTTCGACTATGCCATTGCCGCGGCAACAAAACGCACCACGCATGAGTTTGACCTCTTGAAAAAGTTGCTCACGCCTGAAATGTTCGCAAGGTTTACCGATCAATGACCGTTATTCTAACAACATGACCCATACTCAAGAAAGGTATAATTTGACCCATGACTACAACAAAAGAAAAACTGAATGAAGCCATGAAAGCCGCCATGAAAAGCGGAGACGAACTCCGCAAACGGACAGTCCGCATGGTTCTGGCTGCCGTCAAACAAGTGGAAATTGACAAACGTACAGCCTTGGACGACATGGCCGTCACAGCCTTGATCCAGAAAGAAGTGAAAAACCGGCGCGAGGCGTTGGAAGAGGCCAAGAAAGCCAACCGTGAAGACTTGGTCGCCGCCAATGAGTCCGAGATCAAGGCGCTGGAGGAATTCCTTCCCAAAGCCATGGACCCGGAAGAATTACGCGCGTTGGTGCAGGACGCCATTGCCGAAACGGGAGCCGCCGCCCCAAGCGATATGGGCAAAGTCATGAAGGTGGTCATGCCCAAGGTTGCAGGGCGCGCGCCCAGTGACGCCATCAGTTCGATGGTAAAAGAATTGCTTACCCAATCATAAGCCCTGCCGCAGGGGGCATCTCCCTGCGGCGATACTATGACCACTCGACCTTCTGTTCCGCGTCACATTCGTATCATGCAAGCCAGCCTGATCGCCCTTGTGGCTCTGGCTTCTTTTGGCATTTTGATCTCGCCGACCGGGCTGACGCCTATTCAGCAGACGTTGACAGAAGGGGATGTCGCCCAAGCCACCATTCAATCGCCGCGTGACATTGAATACGTCAGCGACATCCGCACCGAAGAAGCGCGGATCGCTGCAGAAAGCGCCGTTGAACCGGCGTACAGCCTGCCAGACCCCACAATCGCCCGCGGACAAATCGAACGCCTGCGGACCTCTTTGCAGAATATCACTTCGATTCGGTCCAATCCTGAACTGATCACAGAGGAACGCCGCCAAAACCTGTTGGCTCTGAGTGATTTGCGCCTAAAACCAGAGACAGTAGATTTTTTGCTCACAATCTCAGATACCCGCTGGGATGCCGTGCAGACGGAAGCCGTGCGCGTGTTGGAGCAAGTCATGCGCCGCGCCATCTATGAAGACCGTCTCGAATCGGCACAGGCAGGCATTTCATCTTCAGTCAGTTTTACATTCAACGAAGAGCAGTCTGCCTTGGTGACGGAATTGGTGACCCCTTTCGTAGTGCCGAACAGTTTTTTCAGCCAGGAACTGACCGACGCCGCCAAAAAAGCCGCGCGCGAGGGGGTTCAGCCGATTGTGCAAACCTACAAAGCAGGCGAAACCATCGTTCCAGCGGGAGAGATCATCACGCCTGCAGACATGGAAGCCTTCCGTCAGTTGGGCTTGATTCGCCCGGGTCAACGTTGGGAAGACCTGGCTTCGGCGGCTTCGGTCGTGCTGATATTTGCCGCTTTTGTACCGCTCTATTTTTACCGCAGACCGCGCGCCATTCATTTGAACGACCCCAAGAACCTTCTGATCATCTCTTTGATCTTCATCATCTTTCTCGGCGGGGCGCGTCTCTTTGTCGGGCGCACGCTTGCTCCATATGGCTACCCCATTCAGGCAGCGGCGATTTTATTGGCATCCCTATATAGTTTTGAGGTGGGGCTGGTCATTGCCATTCCGCTTTCGATCTTTGCTGCATTCGGGCTGCCAAACTCATCCGACTTGATCCCTTATTACCTATTCTCCTCCCTGATGGGTGTCCTTGCCCTCGGACCTGCCCGCCGGTTTTGGGGATTTCTGCTCGCAGGTATTGCCGTCTCCCTGACAGGCGCGGCGACCTTGCTGGCATTTCGCATCCCGATCATCACCCTCGATTGGGTGGGCATTCTCCAATTTATCGGCGTATTCGCCTTTGCGGGATTTTCCTCTGCCAGCATTGCGCTTCTGCTTCAGTTCATGCTTGCCCAGTTGCTTGGTCTGACCACGGCTTTGCAGCTGCTCGATATCTCCCGCCCCGATTTTCCGCTTTTGCAATTTTTCTTGCGCAGCGCTCCCGGCACGTATCAACACAGTTTGCAGGTTGCCAACCTTGCCGAACAAGCCGCCGAAAAGATAAGCGCAGACCCGCTGCTCACCCGCGTAGGCGCATTGTTTCATGATATTGGCAAGGCGCTCAACCCCAACTTTTTCATTGAAAATCAAGTGCAGGGCAGCATCAATGCCCATAAAGAAGCCAATCCAGAAGAAGTTGCCGCCACGATCATTCGCCACGTCACCGATGGAGTGCAGCTGGCCAAAAAGCACCGCCTGCCGCGCCGCCTGCGCGACTTCATCCTCGAGCATCACGGCACGCTCATCACAAACTACCAATACAATCAAGCCATGGAAGCCGCAGGCGGCGATGTTAACAAAGTGGATATTGAAAAATTCCGTTACCCCGGTCCGCGCCCGGCTTCGCGTGAGACCGCTTTGCTAATGCTTGCGGATGCCACCGAAGCCCGCGCCCGCGCCGAACGCCCTGCCACCGATGACGACATCCGCGCTTTGGTTACCAGCGTCATCCAAACTGTGCAAAAACACAACCAACTCGACGACACCCTGCTCACCCTGCGCGACCTGCGCCTCATCACCGAATCCTTCGTCACCACTTTGCGCGGCACCTACCATCCCCGCATTCAATACCCAAAAGCCGCCGTGCCAGACCAGGATACAACCCTCCTTGTGAGAAAAGATAAATGATTCATATTGATAATCAAATGGACTTCCGCGACACCGCCTTGCTCGAACGGGCGGCATTATTGACTCTTGAAACCGTTCCGCCTCTTTCTGCGCTCGGACCTGATTCTGCCCACCGAGATTTATCCATCGTCCTGACCGATGACCGTCAACTTCACGAACTCAACCTCGACTACCTGGGTGTTGACGCGCCCACCGATGTACTCTCCTTTCCTGCCGGCGAGATAGACCCAGAGACGGAGACGCTTTACCTCGGCGACATTGCCATTTCCATTCCACGCGCCCTTCAACAGGCGCAAAACGGCGGGCATTCGTTGGAAGCCGAAGTGCAATTGCTTGTCGTCCACGGCGCATTGCATTTGCTGGGCTACGACCACAGCACGGACGAAGAAAAAAACGTCATGTGGGCAGAGCAAGCCAAAGTCTTGGAAAGACTCGGGCTGTCCCGCATCCAGATTCAGGAATAAGCTTGAAAGAATTTTTTCTCTCGCGCATTCGCGCTTTTCATTATGCCTTTCAAGGCTGGGGCTATGTCTTGCGGACTCAGCGCAATGCCTGGATCCATAGTGCTATTGCCGCGGCGGTGTTCCTGGTTGGATTGTGGCTGGAATTGCCCGCGCGTGATTGGGCGGTTATCATTCTCACGGCGGCGTTGGTTTTCTCTGCGGAGTTCATTAATACGGCTATCGAAGCGGTGGTAGACCTTGCCACGGTGGAACATCATCCGCTTGCCAAGATCGGCAAGGATGTGGGCGCGGCGGCGGTGTTGGTGGCGGCGCTGGCGGCAGCGCTAATCGGCTTGCTCATTCTTGGTCCGCCCTTGTGGTTGAGACTTTATCCTCTACTCTTTACTCTCTAATCTCTGGAGTTCTTATGGCTTTATCTTTCAAGTTCGGCACCGTCGGTTCGCCCACAGGCATGCCCAAAAAACCAGGCGGATCGGTTGGCGCCATTGAGTTTAGTAAATTGATTGGCTTGTTTGCTTTGGAATTGGGTTGGGTTCAATCGGTTCGTGTGACGGAGGCAACTTGCGCGGCTATTAAAGCCATGAGTGCGAAAGAGGCGGTGGCGTTGAGTGTCCATGCGCCGTATTTCATTAACCTCAACGCCGCAAAAGAAGAGTGGCCGAAGTCGCGCAAACGTTTAATGGATGCGGCGCATTATGGCTATCTGGCTGGGGCAACCGATATCATTTTTCACCCCGGTTCATATTTTGGAAATGACCCTGCCGAGGTGTTAAAGGTGGCGATTCCGCGCCTGGAGGGATGCGTGAAAGAACTGCAAAAGAACGGCAGCAACGTGACCCTGCGACCTGAAACGATGGGGAAATCTGCTATGTTGGGCTCGTTTGACGACGCGCTTGCCATCTCCAAGGCAATGGACATGGTTCAACCCTGTATCGACTTTGCCCATCTCCATGCCCGCCCCGGCGACGGTTCGATGAATACGTATGATGAGTGGTCGCGCCTGTTGGAAACATATGGCAAATCATTGGGCGGCAAAGCCCTGAAGAATTTGCATATCCATCTCTCCGGCATCGCGTATGGACCAAAAGGCGAAAAGAATCACCTGCCTCTTGCCGAATCTGACCTTGATCTGAACGCTCTTTTCAAAGCCCTCAACGATTTTGGCTGCGGTGGGCGTATTTTATGCGAAAGCCCTGCCATGGAAGAAGATGCCCTCGTGATGAAAAAGACGTGGATGAAGGTGAGCGGCGAGAAGGAGAAATAAGGTAACTGTTTTTCGCCTTATCTTAACCAAAAAAGCGCTCCCAATTTTTCAGGAGCGCTTTTTCTTGCCGCCTGCTTTTTATTTATTCAGCCCAACATTCAGCTCGAACGAATCCGGGTCGCTCGAACTGGCGACGAGGTCATCCGCATAAGCGTCGTAATAGCCTTGCGCGGCAAAGACCAGGGTGAATTCCACTTCACGTGGAATGCCAGTGATCTCATATTTTCCATTGCTGCCGGTTTGCAGGAAGGTCACGATATACTCATCTGAATAATCGGCGGCGGCCCAATCTTCGTAGGTGGTGCCGGAGGTGAGGACGAAGACATACGCATCTGCGATGGGATTATTCGTGGAAGCATCGTACACTTGCCCATAGACCGAGATGGTATCGGCATTGGAGGAAGGCTGGGAGGGCTGGCTGGCTTGTCCGCCGCTGCCGCTCACGGTCACTTCCGTAGAGTTGCCCATGGGGGTCATGGCATCGCCTGCGAACAGTTCCAGCCGGTAGGTTCCATCGGGCATGGGGTTGCCATCGTTGGGCAGGAAGGTGCCGAACAAACCGCTTTCGCCCCATTCCCAAGCGTAACTGTATTCTGCGACTTTTTCGTCGTTGAGATACCAGTATTCCACCAATAATTGACCGTCCGTCATGCCGGAATATTCAAACCCGGCGGCAATGCACAAAACCGACCCGCTGTATGAATCGACAATGTCGTTCGACCAGTCGCATTTGGATGTAGTGCTGGTGGATGTATCCAACCACACGAAGCCGCTGGCGGATTCGTTTCCGCTGCCTGGGTTGCTCGCCACGCCCGATTGAGCAAACGGGCTGGTGTATTGCTTGCCCGATTGCGCCGCTTCGATCAGCGGCAGGGCAAGGTTCACCGGGCGGATGCCGTTCAAGAACCCGCCAATGGGTACACACGAGTCGTTTTGGTCCACAACGCCGTCGCCATTGGTATCTTGCACCTGGCGGCAGTCGGAGGTTTCGGTGTCGCGGCTGGCGGCGGCGATGGTTGGTACGCCGATAATGCGCCCGCTGCTATCTGCAGCCAGACCGCCGGAGTTGCCGCCGGAGATGGTGGCATCGGTCTTGATCCAGGCGCGGTCCCCAATCTGATCTTCGGAGGAGAAGCCGGAAACGGTTCCCTTCGTAAACGTGATGGTGTTGCCGCCGATGGATGGGAACCCGAAGATGTTGATGCTGTCGCCGACGTGAACAGTGTCGGAGTCTGCCATTTCTACATAGGGCAGGTTGAGGCTGTCTGTATCCACGCTGGAACCGTCGGAGGTGGAAACGATCTGGATCACGGCGAGGTCGAGAAAACCGTCTACGGCAAGAACCTTTGCGAGGTAGGAAGGAACCGCAGGTTTATCTTCCGAGACGACGATTGCCACGCCCAGGGCATCCGGCTCGTTTTCCGGTTCTCCCTGTGAGGCGGGGCTGGCCACATGGGCATTGGTCAGGATCAAGCCGCTGGGGGAGAGGATGGTTCCTGACCCCACATACGCTGGCGTCAGGTCGCCGCCTTCATCGAAGAGACCAAAGATCTGCACCGTGGCATGGATGAGGTTTGAGTGTTGGGATTGGGTCAACTCACCCGGGTTGGAAGATGGTTCATCCGATGGTGTGGTCGGTGTGACAGGCTCCACAGCAGGCGCGCCAAAGCGGCAAGCCATCGCGGCGATGGCAAGAATGGAAAGGAACAACCAGATTGATTTTTGAAATTTATGGTTCATGCTTGCCTCACTAAAACTTGATGGACTTCAGGAAGGTGTAGAACCGCCCGAGGTCGAGGTCGTAATTTTTTTCATCGCTTTGGAAGGAGACCACAATGGCGCGCTCGCCGCTGATATAAATCAGGTCCATGCCGCGTACGACGCTGGGCATTTCTGCATGGGTCAGGTCGGGGTTAGACTCGACGAACACATAATTAAGCATGAAGGCATCGCGTCCATTGGCGTCTTTCACCTCTTGCTGGTCGAGCATACGGAAGGCAAGCAAATCTTGCGCATGATCAAACGCAACCCGGCTTGCCACTTCGGAGATGGTCGCCTCAGAAGTGACCGTGATCTGACGAATGGTGTAGGTTGCGCCAAACCCGGTGGAATTAATATCGACGGTGCGAAGCAGGATATCCCCCTCCGCGCCGGATTGCAGCCAGCCTTTGGGCGCTTGCGCAGTAATGCCATCCGCCTCAAACGGGACCGAGGCATTTTCCACGCTTTCTTTGAAGTACCACCCCGCCGTGAGTGCGATGAAAGTGATAAGAATGACGGCGATTTCCGCAAAACGGTCGCCGAGGGAACCTTGTTTGTTTGCCATGGTTGCTCTCCTACTTCCCAGCCTGTAACGATTTGACACTGCGGCGCACCAACATCAAAATGACGCCGGTGGTGGCAAGCGCAACACATGCCGCAAGCACAAGCCCCACCCAGGTATTTGTGCTGGCTCCGCTCAAGGTGATAGTGGGGCGGGTGACGAGAACCTGCAGCCAGGTGAAAATGCCATTGAAAGTCGCCGCAAGCGTAATGCCGAGCGGCATCCACCATACGGGTTCAGATGCAAACTTGGCGCGCCCGAGGAAATACCCCGTTATGCCAGAGAACGCCGCCTGTGCCAGCGCCACCACCGCCATGCGGATGATGCCTGCGCCCAAATCCACGCCGCCATTCGAGACGACGAAGTTGATATTGAGTACGGTGGCGTATCCCAATCCCGCGGCGGTTGCATAAATCACGCCGTCGGTGGGTTCGTCGAATTCTTCAGAGTTGTAGATGCTGTAACGGACGGCGGCATATTTCAGGTATTCCTGTGTGAATCCCACGACCAGAATACCGCCGATAATTTTGGATAGCGTATCGGTAAAAAGCCAGTGTGATGTGCGGAATAAATCTTCGACGACCGGGATGCCGATGCCTGCGGCACAAAGAGCCCCCAGCGCAAATACGCCCAGTACAAAACCCTTTGGCTCGGGTTCGGCGCGGTCTTGCATATAGAAGAAAACAAGCCAGATAAAGGCGGGGACGAGTGCAAGAAATACCCCGGTCAATAAAAGTGTGGACGGCGTGAACTGAGGCTTGAGTGCGTTGTCGAGGGCATAGACGATGCCCACGAAAGCGCATAATGTAAATATGAGCAGAACCTCATCGCGCCAAACATGCTTCCGTTCATGAATTGTTTTTGATGCGCCCATGGAAAAATCCTCCTTTTGTTGGTACCTGTCAATCATATCCAAAACTTCAACCCTTGTCAACGCGAAGACGGGAGGATTGGGGGATGGGAAACGTTTCGGCGTGATATGCGCTTAGAGGCTGGCAATCAGCCCAAAGTCTGCGGGGAGAAGCGAAAACATGTGCGCGTCATAGATGTTTTCGCGGACGGTCATCCGGTTGAGTAAGAGCCCTTCGTAGTGCGCTCCGAGTTTCTCGGCAACCCGTTTGCTGGCATGATTCTCTTTGGCGATTACGATTTCAGCGCGGATGGCTTTTGCCCTTTCGAATGCAAAGCGCGCGGCAAGTTTGGCGGCGCGGACTGCAATTCCCTGCCCATGTTTGGAGGCGCGCACCCAATAGCCGAGGTTGCAAAATTGATAGACCGGGTGAAACTGACTCAACCCGCACCCGCCAAGGAAATCTCCGCTTTCGGCATGGGTGATGGCAAATGAGTATAGTGTGCCGCGCGACCACTCTGCGCGGGCGATGGCGATGAAATCGCGCGCGGTTTGGAGGGTATATTTCTCGGTTGCCCAACTCATCCATGGATGGAGTTCGCCCAGAGATTCTTGAACGGCGGCAAACAGGGCGTGCTCCTCGCCAAATTCGTAGGGGCGTATGGTCACAAAGCCATCGGTCAGTTTTGCGAATGGGAACATGTTTTTGGCAGGAGGTGAATAGAATAAAAAGAAGAGACGCCTCTTCACTGGGGTTGTGAACGTGTCTCTTTCAATGCTTACCCCGCAAACATTAGGAAATGTAGTCTCTTAAATTGTGTTCCACCGCGTAGGCGGCCGCCTCGGCGCGGTTGTTCACACTTAATTTCGAGAGAATACTGGAAACGTAATTACGCACTGTGCCTTCGCCGAGAAACAAGTTCTTGGCGATTTCGCGATTGGTCTTGCCTTCGGAGACGAGCAGCAGCACATGTTTTTCCTGCTGGCTCAAATGAGCAAAGGCCGAAGCTTCTTCTTCCTTTACGGCGCGGCGCACTTCCTGGAAGACGCGCTGAGTCACAGCCGGGTCGAGTAGGGCTTCGCCGCGCCCGACGGACTCCAATGCTTTGATCAGATCTTCACTGCCGATCTGCTTGAGGATATAGCCAGATGCGCCCGCGCGAATGGCAGAGAACAGCATTTCATCTTCGGCATAGGAAGTGAGCATGATGACTTTTGTATTGGGGAATTGGTTGACGATCTGTTCGCAGGCTTCGATGCCAGAGGTTCCTGGCAGGCGGATGTCCATGACGACCACATCTGGTTTGAGCAGACCGGTTTGTTCAAGCGCCTCACGCGCCGATCCGGCTTCACCAACCACATCGAATTGGGGATGCCGCTCCAAAAGCGATTTCAAGCCAAGGCGCACCACTTCATGGTCATCCACTAAAATAATTCTTTGCTTTTTCATGCGCATTATTTTACCCCATGAAATCGGAAAAAATGGTCAACATTCAGTTTTTTTCTTGTTTTTCAAGGTATCTAAATGTTCCTCAATGTGCGCCAAACTCCGTTCTGCCCACAGTTGCAGGGTCAACTCGCTGCCCAACGCTTCATGGCAGCTGACCCGCGACCAGCCCTCCTGCGGTATCCTGGCGAGTATGGCACACACCTCAAGCATATCTTCTGAAAATTCACTCAAAATTTTTTCCATTGCTTCGCTGCGGTTGTAATGTTCCGCCATCCATGCATCCGGGTCAAAATTTTTGAACCCCGGGTTTTCCTCATTCAGCGTGCGGCGGATTCGCAAGCCATACACCTCTCGCATTACATCGCGCACATGAAATGCGGTCTGGTGAACCGTCCATTCGCCAGCCGCCTTTTCAAAGGGGGTCTGAAACGATTTGCAAAACTCACACAGTTCAACCGTCGCTTCCCGCATGCGCGCAATCAACTTTTCGCGATATTCGATTAACTCTTGCATGCTTCCTCCAATTTCTTGAGGGCTTCTTCGTAGTTCGCTGCGGACATAACCCGAACCTCATGCGGACTCAATTCCCGCGCCAGCTGCGTGCAGAATTCAGCCAACCCAGCCTTGCTGGTCAGATACGCCCCCGCCTCTTTCTCCCTTTCATCTGCCCCTGCCAAAAGACTTAATATCACGCCCGAACCATTTGCCTTCATCACCCGTCCCACCGTTTGCGACATCAGGAAAGCCCCGGTCAAATTTACATCCAGCGTACGATGCCAGTCCCATTCATCCATGTCCAATAGAGGCGTGCGCGGCTCCGCCGACGCATGGTTGATTAGAATATCAATCGTTCCAAAATCATCTTCCACGCTTTTGGCGAGCATCTGCGCGCCAACTTTCTTCGCCACGTCTTCGAGATAGGTTTTTGCCTGTCCGCCTTTGGCAAGGATGCCCGCCACAACCTCATCCACATTGATGGGGGAGATATCGTTTGCCGCAATGATCGCGCCGCGAGCGGCAAGTTCCTCTGCCAGCTTGCGCCCAATGCCTTTGCCAGCCCCTGTGATCAGAACCACCTTGCCTTTTACCATGTCCATCCTTTCCATTCATTTCATTCGCTGCCGCTACCGGCAAAATGGGATCGTATCTGTATTGGTGTTTGCATTCAACGGCATCCCAAAATAAGGGGAGGGGTCATACGTATTCTCGATATCGAGTTCATTCAAAAAATTGCCAAAGCCGTCGTCCTTCACGATCGAAATGTGCAAATGCACACCCACCGGGCTGTTTGGGTCGCCTGAATAATTGCCCTGATAACCCAGGAACGTTCCGGCTTCCACAAAGACTTCACTTGTTCCCTGTGGAAACTCCGGCGCGACGAACGAATTGCCGTTTGCGTCTGCCATGTGAGTGTAATATACCCAGATCTGGCGCGCAGGCTCCAATGGGTCTTGCGGTACACGGATGATAACCGTAGAAACCCAATCGGGCTGGCGGGTGAGGTAGCCGGGGTATGCCGCCGCAATGGGGGTTACACCCGGCGCTGTCCCGCTGAAAATGTCCAATCCGCTGTGGCGGTGACCGGGGCGGAACGAGTCGTCCCAGATAAAGCCGACCAAGCCGTTGGTGGGAAACATGAACGGGGCATCGCCGCAGAGTACGCCGGAGGACATCCAATATTCCGAAAGGGTGGATTGATCACGAAACCAGTTGTAGATCAGGTCTGTGCGCGGACCATTGCGGCTGCCGTGATTTGAAACATATAAAAACAACCCTGCCGCCGCTATCGCAACGACGGGGAGGGCGATCAGGAAAATAGGTTTTTTGAACATCAGGAGGAATTATACCCAGCGCGGCCGCTTTACACACAGCCTGGTTTCTTATAAAAATTATATCCAATACTATTCATTTTCTTATTTCATCTGCATAAGATATGGACATTGAATTCAAAAACAAGGAGATACATCTCATGACACTCTATATCCAACCATACCGTTTTGCATCACCCTTCCGCCGCATGGCGCGCCATGCCGAATCTCCATCTCAGCCTCGCGCCCTTGGCGTAAACGTCCGCGAAGAAGATGACGCTTATGTTCTGTATGCTCTCGTCCCCGGGTTAAAAGCGGAAGACCTCAACATTCAGGTCATCGAGAACAGGGTCCATATTGAAGGCGAGTACAAAGATGAAGAGACTCCCTTCCTCCTGAACGAACTTCCCCGCGGCGCCTTCCGCCGCAGCTTGCGCATGCCCTCTGAAATTAACGCAGACAAGGTTGAGGCACGAATTGCGGATGGTGTTCTCACGCTGACCCTGCCCAAGGCTGAATCTGCCAAACCGAAGAAGATCAAAGTTACGGTACGCTAATCATCCAATCAACCCGACAGCCGCCCAGAACAGCGGCTGTCTTTTTTTGCCGGTATAATTCCCAAACTTTTAGTTTTGGAGATATTCTGTGCGTTTCAAAAAAATTCTTTTGATCTTGCTGACGATTGTGCTGCTGACGGCTTGTGGCGGAAATGATGTTCCCGAAGTTGCCGCGCCGACGGTGGTTCCGTCTCATACGCCGCCGCCCACTGCCACAACCATCCCGACCTTGTCCACGCCGCTGGCGCTGCTCATCCTCCCCGCCAACTTGGACAAGGAAACTTCGGACCTTTATCAAAAAACAGTGTATGACCTGGCGCTGGCATCCGGGTTTCGTTTTCAAGTCCGCAATGGCATCACGCCGCAAGACCTGGCCGACCCGACTCTTCGAGTGGTCATTGCTTTACCGCCCGACCCGGGCATTGCCAACTACGCGCCGACTGCGCCGAATGTGCAGTTCCTGGCTGTAAATATTCCCAACATCACGGCTGGCGGAAATATCAGCGTGCTCGCGCCGAATACGCAGATCGAAGCGCCCGCCTTTCTGGCAGGTTACACATTGTCCATGCTGATCGATGAATATCAGATTGGCATGTTATATCCCGAAGGCGACCAGAATGCGATTGCCGCGGTCAATGCCTTTGCGAATGGGCAGCGCTATTACTGCGGCCTTTGCAGCGGCATCTACTTTGAGCCGATCACGTATCCCGCTGTTTTATCCATCCCCTCCAGTGAAGACCCAAATAAATTTGGCGCATATGCTAATGTTCTGATCAACGATAATGATGTGGATGGTCTCTACATTTACCCGTCCATTGCCAGTGACGATCTTCTTACCTATGTGGGGACACAAGGTGTGTTGCTCGTAGGCACTGCGCGGCCAGAGCCACGCCCCGGCGGATGGGTGATGACAATTACCCCCGATACCATCAAAGCCATTCAAACCGCCTGGCCCCAGTTGATTGCCGGGCAGGGGGGGCAAAATGTTCAATCTCCGCTTGGGCTGGCGGATGTGGATACCAGTATCCTCACCGAGGGGAAGCTTCGTCTGGTGCAGGAAACACTGAATGCCCTGCTTGCCGGACGAATCTTGATGGCAAACCCATAATCAAACATCTCGCCTGCGAAAATGCGGGCGAGATGTTTGATTATCCATACATTTGCACAGATTGTTTACGGGGTACGATCCAATCCTGCCGTGCCAGCCATGCTAGTGATTTTATAAGCAGCCCCATCGGACTGACATCAGCGGGGACGGTCTCATCTACCCCAGCCTGTTTGTATTCCAGCACATCAATGCTCCTATAACTGGAATTTATCAATAGCAGCGTTCCATTAGCGCTTGCCCTTAAGTCCCGGCACAGGCGTACGCGCTCCTCATGCGGCAGGTCCAAGTCGAGAATGGTAAGCGTTGGGGAGATAAGACGGGCGGAACTTAACCCGTCATGTTGATTCGTTTCGCAAATCACACGGCAGTTCCTTTGCTCAAACAGCAATTTCCATACACGAACCATATCCGTATCCTGTGAAATGATAAGGATCACGTTCATCGAACCTTGATGAGCAGAAAATGTAGTGGCGGTCATCTTAACCTCTTTTGATTACTAAGTAGCCAGACCCGGGCAAAAGGTGTCTTGGTCTGTATCTCACCCAAAAATCCTACTTGACGCTGCACAGTTTCGCGTGATAAACTAAAACGACCTTGAAAAAAGGAATTCCAAAGAAAGGAGCGCGCTACCCAATGTTCATGAAGTTTTACCTCTGTTCCGCTGCCGCCAGCCCCGCTGGTGATAGTCGTAGTGCGCCTGTACGTCGTTAGGACTTTCCACGCATCCTCCCGACCACGGCGCGCCAAGCCCCGTGGTCGTTTTCTTTAACCCGTAAAGCGGTCACGGAGCCTTCTCTGTGACCGCTTTTTTGTTGTATGTAGGAAGAGAACCACCATGCTTACCTTACCGCCCCAATTATTTGAGGAAAAGGATGTCTGTCTTGGTCCCATTGACCATATAACGCATCCCGTCATCGAGTCTCGTTGGACGCGCGACGCCGAATTTATGCGCCTGATGGAATTAAAACCC
>JACAEP010000097.1 GCA_013388795.1 Chloroflexota bacterium
CCAGCCAGTTTTAGGAAATCACGCCGGGAAAATTGTTCAGTCATAATGGATTCCTTTCGCCCGGTTTAGTAGTGACACGTGCCGCAGTCGGCAAGTTTGATCAGTTTTTCCTGATCTTCCCCAGCCGCTTCGATGTGACAGTTCAAACACCAGCCCATGTTCATCACCTGCGGGTTTTGGGCAACGAGTTGTTGGGTCATATCGCCATGGCATTCTTCGCAGTTGCGTCCCGCCGCAATATGCGGGCGATGGTTGAACTGAACGAAGTCTGGGACGATGGCAACGGGAACCCATTCGAGTGATTGCCCGCTCAAAACGGCGTCTTTAAGCGGCGCAAGCAGGGGGCTGGTTTGCGTCTTGACGATCTGATTATGACACGCCCAACACTTCGCCTGTGAAGGGATGCCGGCAGCAGGTCCTTTGGATGCGCCAGGATGGCAATATAAACACTGAATGCCAAAGGCGATATGGGTCTTGTGCGGGAATTGAACAGGCTGTTCAGGCGCTTGCTGGGTGGTCCATATCCCGTATGCAGCCGCGCTGAACAATGCCAGGAACACAATTCCAACCGCAATCAAACCCAGCGGCTGTTTCAGCCAGTCAAATAACTTTTTGATCATGGATGCTCCTGAAATAATCTTGTGCATAACGCTTCAGTCAGTTGAATAGCACTGATCGAAGGCAGTATTTAACAATGAACGAACCAGCCCAACTCAAACAATAAATAAGGTCCACCCGGTATCAAGAAAATATAAGTTTATATTAATTCACCATTAAACATTGTTCCATGCTTTGTTGCAAACACTCTCAAAATCTGTCACTGTGAGCAAAGCGAAGCAGTCTTCCTGCCAGCGAGGGATGGCTTCGCCGCTTGCGGCGGCTCGCAATGACACCCTTGCAACAAAGCAATTGTTACACCATACATAGGCTGACGCAGCACGCCAGCCTATGTATGCGTAGATTATACAACACAAGTGCAAAATGGTACAAGTATTCTCTCAATAATCGAATTTGATTTCATACATCCAAACAAAGGCGCATGGATTGAATGCATCTATTATAATGAATAAAGATGAAAACCCGCTCTTTTTTTACTGGGGCTGTAGTGCTCTTGCTTGTTTTTGTGTTTGCGGCGCTTAACTTCAGCGCGCCATCCGCGCGCGCCCTGCATGCCTTGGCGGGTTCAGCAGTCATCCAACAAGCCACCCCGAGCCCACAAGTCACAAATGTTTCAGAGATCGGTTCAACAGACGGCATTATGATCATGGGCATTGTGATCGTTTTGATTATTACACTGCCGCTCATTTTTCGGAAAAGACAGTAAACAAACCAGTCCCAACTCGAAAAGCCATTAACATGGCATTAATAGACTAGATGGGTCTTTATGATATAGTGCGCGCCATGCCTGAACGAATCCTAGTCGTAGAAGATGAGATCTCCCTGCAAGAAACGCTTGCCTACACTTTAAAAAAAGAAGGGTACACTGTCGAGACGGTAGGCGATGGAAGGTCTGCGCTGGATGCAGCCCGAAAATTAAGACCCGACCTGATCGTGCTGGACATCATGCTGCCAGAGATGGATGGCTTTGAAGTCGCCCGCACCTTGCGCAAGGAAATGACCACAGCCATCCTCATGCTGACCGCCCGAGACGATGAGATCGACCGAGTGGTGGGGCTTGAAGTTGGCGCCGACGATTATCTGACCAAGCCATTTTCGATGCGCGAACTGATTGCGCGCGTCAAGGCGCAACTTAGGCGCGCCCGCCTGCTGCGGGAGGAACTTGGCAAGACCGCTTCATCGGATATCCCCCATGAGACGCTCACTTTCGACAATCTCGTGATCAATCTTACCCGTCGTGAAGTAATTTTAAACAATAATCCAATTCAACTCAAGCCAAAAGAATACGAACTTCTGCTTTTCCTTGCCGAACACCGCCGGCAAATGCTCTCGCGTGAATTCATTCTGGAGCGTGTCTGGGGATGGGATTACATTGGCGACAGCCGGACTGTGGATGTGCATGTGCGCTGGCTCAGGCAAAAGATCGAAGAAAATTCAAGCGAGCCGAAGCGCATCGTCACAGTACGAGGCGGGGGCTATCGCTTCGAAGGATAATGCGCGCAGATGCGCATGACGAAATATTGCCAATGAGTGAAATTCCCTACACGCTTGTTGTTATTTTTATTCTGCTGTCCGTATGGTTTGCATGGCGGTATTTCGAGCTAAAAAAACGTCTCAACCAGTATGCGCGCTTCATCGCCAGCAAAACCGACCCTCCAAAAACATTCAAAGATTTTGAAACCACTCACGCTGCAGTGTCATCCCTGCAAAACGCATTCAGCGCCGAACGCGCTGCGCTCAATGCAGAAAATGCCCGCCTTGCCACGGTCCTAGCGCAACTCACAGATGGAGTGATCATTGCAGACGCAGAAGGCCGCGTGCAGCTGGCCAACCCGGCGGCGCACGGGATTTTTGGAATTCACAACGCCACTCATCAAAGCGTGGCGCAGGTAGTGCGAAATCATCGGCTGATCGAAGCCTGGAGACGCGGTCAACAAACCCGCCAGATCGTCGTGGAAGCGGTTGAAATCCCCAACCGCAAACAGATTCTGCAGATGACCGTCATCCCGGACGAACACGAAGGTGGCAGCCTTTTGCTCGCACAAGATCTGACACAAGTTCGCAAACTGGAAATGGTGCGGCGGGATTTCATCTCCAACGTCTCCCATGAATTGCGGACGCCGCTTGCCTCTCTCAAAGCCCTGACTGAAACCCTGCAAAACGGCGCACTATCAGACCCGGACGCGGGCCCGCGTTTCCTAGACCGCATCCACACCGAAATTGATGCGCTGACACAGATGACCCAGGAACTGCTCGATCTATCGCGCATCGAGTCGGGGCAGGTGCAGTTGAATTTTGAAAATATCTCACCAAGGAAATTAGTCTACTCGGCGGCAGACCGCATGAAAGCGCAGGCAGAACGCGCAAACTTGAAGTTGAATGTCAAGAGCGAAGATGGATTGCCGAATCTTCAGGCAGACAAGGGACGCCTGGAACAGGTTCTGGTAAACCTGATACACAATGCAGTCAAGTTTACAAAGCCAGGGGGGCAGATCTGTTTGAGCGTAGAAGCAGAAAACGGCGGAGTCCGATTTGCGGTGCAGGATACGGGCATTGGCATCCCGCCGGAGAGTCTATCGCGCATCTTTGAAAGATTCTATCGGGTCGATTCATCCCGCACCGGTTCGGGCACGGGATTGGGGCTTTCGATCTCAAAGCATATTGTCGAAGCGCATGGCGGCAGGATCTGGGCGGAAAGTGAAGAAGGCCGCGGCAGTACGTTCTATTTCCTACTCCCCCATTAAGTGCGCCTGCACATCAAATGACTTTTCTTCGCCAGTTGGCTCGGCCCGCCGGTAACTTCCATCTGCCTGAAGAATGCGCGCGCGCATGTTGTCTCTTAAGTAGGCCCCCAGTATCTTATCGCGCAAATAACGCACATGAACTTTATTCTCTATGGGGAATACCACTTCAACGCGATGATCAAGGTTGCGCGGCATCAGGTCGGCGCTACCAAGATACACTTCATCATTTCCATTGTTCTGGAAATAATATATTCGGCTGTGTTCGAGGTATCGTCCCACAATGCTGACCACGTGGATATTTTCGCTCACGCCTTTGATGCCAGGCCGCAGACAGCACATGCCGCGCACGAGCAAATCCACCCGCACACCCGCCTGCGAGGCTTGATATAACAGTTGGATCATCTTCATATCCACGAGCGCATTCATCTTAAAGATAATACGGGCTTTTCCTCCGGAGCGCGCATGCTCAATCTCGCGCAGAATGTATTTTTCGATAGTCTCGCGAAAATTGACCGGAGCCACAATCAGTTTTTTATATTCTTTCTTGGTGGAATACCCGGTTAAATAATTGAACAGATCGGTGGCATCGGTACCCATGGCTTCGTCACAGGTAAACATGCCGAGGTCTTCATAAATGCGCGAAGTGACAGCGTTGTAATTCCCTGTGGCAAGATGCAAATACCGGCGGATGCCATCACTTTCCCTGCGGACCACCATGGCAATTTTGCTGTGAGTTTTCAACCCCACCAACCCATACACCACATGTACCCCTGCCTGTTCCAGGGCGCGCGCCCAGCCAATGTTGGACTCTTCATCGAAGCGCGCTTTCAGTTCCACCAACACAGCCACTTGCTTGCCGCGTTCGGCGGCTTCGAGCAGAGCTTCCACCACGGGCGCGTTCGATCCCACCCTGTACACCGTCTGCTTGATGGCAAGCACCTGCGGGTCACGCGCTGCCGCGTTGAGAAAATCCACCACAGGAGTGAAAGAATCATACGGATGATGGATCAACACATTGCCCGTCCGGATGATCTCGAATATCTCAGAAGGTTCGCTCAACTTCTTAAGCGCCTTTGGGGTGCGTTGTTTGTAGGGAGGGTATTTCAAATCATGCCGTTCGACGTTGTGATACAACTGCCAGAGATTGACCAACCCCAATGGATGGTTCATAAAATATAACTCGTTGTTGGTGATCTCCAGGTTTTCCACCAGCAGATCGCGGAGGTGGTTCGGCATGGAAGAATGCATGGACACCTGAACAACAGAGCCAAACTTGCGCTTGCGAATGCTCTGCTGCATGGTTTCCAGCAGATCGTCGGCTTCAAGTTCCTGTATCTCGATATCGGCATCACGAACAATTCGAAATGGGTGGGCCGCCACCACCTCCAACCCCGGGAACAAGTCGGCAAGGTTGGCTGCAATGACCTGATCCAGCCAGACAAAGTAATGATGGAAGGGGATCGTCCCATCTTTACGGACGCCCCCCGAAGACCGTTTAATTGGGATCAGGCGCGGAAGCGTATCTGGCACTTTAAGACGGGCAAACTTTTCATTCCCTTTTTTATCTCGAATGATAATGGCTAGATTGAGGCTGAGATTGGAAATATGAGGAAAGGGATGCCCAGAGTCGAGCGCCAGGGGGGTGAGGATCGGATAGATCACTTCCTTGAAATATTCGTCGGCGCGTTCCTTTTGCGACTTGCTTAATTTTTGATATTCAAGGACATGGATGCCCTGCTTATCCATTTTGGGCAATAGTTTGCGATGAAAGTATTGCTGGGCTTCCTGCATCAGAGCCTGCGCAGTCTTGCGGATGACGGCCAATTCTTCGCGCGGGGTCAACCCATCTTCAGATAATTTCATGACCCCCGCTTCGACCTGTTTGAGGATGCCCGATACACGCACCATGAAGAATTCATCCATATTCGACCCAAAGATCGCAAGGAATTTTACGCGTTCCAGCAGGGGATTGTTCTCATCGCGCGCCTCCTCAAGGACACGGCGTTGAAATTCCAACAAACTGATTTCACGATTAATATATAAAGAAGGATCGTTCAGGTTAATCGGCTCTGTCATAGGGTTGTCGGGGTTAATCCTGCATAGGATTTTAAGTTTGGCAAATGGTTAATGTTCGCCGAGCTCCACCAATATGCCGGGAGGGAGCAGCCACTCAAGGGTGGCTTGGCGGGTATGGCGCAGATCATCCGTTGAAAGATGGCAAGCTCCGCCCTTTTTGAAGGTCATTTCGATGGGAGAACCGCCCGCTGTTAACAAACTGACAAATGTCGAAAGATACGGTTCATGCCCAACAATGGCGAGACTATTCACCGTGTATTTTTCGTTGATCTCAGCCAGAAGCAGGTCGGGGTCTCCCATTGGGACCAGATTCTCGCTGGTTGAAACGCTTTTCTTCATTTTGAAAACATCCGCCAAAATTTCTGCGGTTTGCCGGGCGCGGACGTAAGGGCTGGCGATCACGAAGTCAAATTCGATGCCAAGAGCGCGCAAGCCTTTAGCGATCAGACGCATCTTTTTCGCGCCTTTATCGGTGAGCTCGCGTTGACTGTCTTCACCTGAAGACGATTCTTCTTCAGCGATGGCATGGCGAATGAGATAGAGGTTCATAGGTTATTTCTCCCAGGGGAAAAGTTGTTCTGGTGACGCGCGCCAAAAAACGAGCGCTTCACCTTTATCTTCAAGAAAGGTCAGGATCGCCATCCGCAGGCGCGAGGCATAATGGGCCGAAACCGCTTCGAGGTCCGATGGCGAGGCGTCATCCAATTCGGTGACACGCTGCGAAGCCACTTCCATATCCTGAATATCGCCCATGCAGGCTTGATAAGCCTGCATCCGTTCAAAGTTGGCCGGGGGAAAATTTGGAAGCAGAGGATGGATGACCTCCAGTGTGTATCGAAAACGCTTGAAGGCAATTCGTAGTTTGTGAATACTGGCCGGGCTCGACGCATCCATCGCGAGGCAGGCTTGCATCACGCGGGCAAAAACCTCGTCGGCAACAGCGACCATTTGTCCGGGCAATGTCTCGCTGTTGAGCAGTTGAACCATGGTCTGGATTTTTTCAACACGCTTGTTCAAGCGGGTATGTTCCCGCGCGCGGACAAGTTTGCGTGCGAGGCGCATGAGCTGTTTTTCCTCTTTCAATAAATGATCTTGAAAGAGTTTAAGCGGCGGATGTTCATGGAGATACTCGGATATATCGGCAAGCAGCGCCTGGGTATCGCGCAAATCATCGAGATCGTCGAGCTGGTCTTTAAGTTCGCGGCGGACCTTTTGAATGCGGTTATGCGGGATGATGGCGCGCAGCAGGTCAAAGATTGCCAGCAGGCGGCGGGTTGCCACGCGCAGGTCATGCACGGCTTCCTCAGAAAATTCTTCGCGGCAATGCTTTAACTCGGCGCGGAATTTCTTCCAACGCGCATCCAGCGCTTCGATTAATAGGGCGCGGGCTTCCATCAGGATTCGATCTCCAATTTCATGCCAAACACTTCCTGAAAGAGCGCGCGCCGCTTTTCCAATGCCCAGATTTCAAGACCCAGGTTGCCCTCGCCTTCCAAATTTAGCAGCCATTTGTTTTTGGACATTCGCACGGTAACATTGCGCACACGATGGGTATGGCTCACATCCATGGCATCTGCCAGGCGCAACAACGCGGAAAGCTTGATAACCGTGGAACGGTCTTTGGGCGGCAAGGCGCGGAAGTTTTCATCCTGCAAAGTGGGCATGGATTTGCGATGATAGCGCGCCGCATTGGCGACAATGCACTGTTCAGGGCTCTTCAACCCAATGAGCGGGTTGGCTTGCAAGATGTAATAGGTGTGCTTGTCGTGATCGACAGTATTAATAAAATGACCAATATCATGCAGTAACGCCGCTACTTCCAACAATAGACGGTTTTCAGGTTCAAGGTTATGCAGGGGCTGGGTTTGGTCGAACAACTGCCCGGCAAGGTACGCCACCAGGTTCGAGTGCGTGCCGTCGTACTGATACTTCTCACCCAACAGCATGGCAGACATCCACACTTGCTGGCGGCGCGACGGGCGCGGCATGGCGCTCAGACTTTGGGCCAGGTCCAGCAGGATGCCGTCCTTCAGTCCCACCTTGGGAATGACCACCTCATTGACCCGCGCTTCCTTGGCGATCATTTTCAAAACGATGGCAGCCGGCAGGATGACATCGGCACGGTCGGGCCGCAGCTTGAATTTACGCCTCCGCTCCTCAACCGTCATCTGACTCAGCATCTTTGAGAGTTTTTCCAACTCCTCAAATGTGATCGCAGAATCACTTTCGCGTTTGAAGAGTTTTTTACGCAATACCCCCATCTCTTCGATATTGCCGCCCGTGCCAATGCACAGGTCAATCTTTTTTTTCTTCATTTCGCGCTCGATGCGATAACGCGCCGCTTCGGCATATTCGCGCACCAGTTCATCGAACGGAAGTTTGGCAGGTTTGTGCCTTAATTTTTCCAGCAGGCGCACCGCGCCCATGTTGTAGCTCTCGGTCGAGAGGATGTTCTCGCCTTGCGAAAGGGTCACTTCGACACTGCCGCCGCCAATGTCAATGAGCATGGCGCGTTTATTCTTGAGGGCAACCGCATTGGAAACCGCCACGTGGATCAGGCGCGCCTCTTCTTCCCCGCTGATGGTCTCAATCTCAATGCCGGTCGCGCGCGCAATACGGTCAATCAGCATATCGCTGTTCGAGGCTTCGCGCATGGCGCTGGTAGCCACCGCGCGGATACGCTCCGCGCCATGATCGTCTGCCACTTTGCGAAAGCGCCGGAAGGCATCCAACGCCATCTGCGCCGTCTCTTCGCGGATTAGTTTTTGAGAAAAAGCATCCTGCCCCAAACGAACAGGCAGGCGCAGGTTTTCCAGCGTTTCCAGTTTATCGTCGTAACTCAAACGCCCTACAACCAAACGCATGGCATTCGAGCCGACATCAATGGCGGCAAGAGTTTGCATGAGATACCTGCCTCGAATTATAAGGGCAGTTGAATATTAATGCTTTCGCATGTTGTTAACAAGTCGTAAAGGGTTGACGGGTTAAGCGCACCTTAACTTCCTGTTTTCAGCCCCTTAACCGCCGATTGCTAGACTTGAACAAATTCCGCGGAGCAAAACAAAAAATGAAAAAGATCCTGTTCATTTGCGGGTCCCTCAATCAGACGACCCAGATGCATCAAATTGCCCAGCGCTTAATGGACAAGTACGAGTGTTATTTCACTCACTATTATGCCGATGGTATCGAGGATTTTGCGGCCAAAATGGGTTGGCTGAACTTTACTGTTTTGGGCGGCAGGCACTGGCAGGAAACCGACGACTACTTCAAAAAGAACAAGCTTCAGGTCGATCCGCGAGGCGAAGGGCGCGAGTACGACCTCATCTTCACATGCAGCGACCTGATCGTCCAAAAAAACATCCGCAACAAACGCGTCATTCTGGTACAGGAGGGCATCACTGAACCGGAAGGCTTTATGTACAAGTTAGTACGCGGGCTCAGGCTGCCGCGCTATCTCGCCAACACTGCCACAAACGGCCTTTCGAATTCGTATGACCTGTTCTGTGTCGCCTCGGAAGGGTATGCAAAGCATTTCATCCGGAAAGGCGTAAAACCGGAAAAGATCGCTGTCACCGGCATTCCGAATTTTGACCACATGGCGCAGTATAAAAAGAACGACTTCCCCATGCACGACTACACGCTCGCTTTAACGTCTCCCCTGCGAGAGACCTTCCGATCAGATAACCGCGTTGACTTTATCAAACGCTGTGTCAGGATTGCCGGAAATCGAAAACTGATCTTTAAGCTGCACCCGCTTGAAAATGCTCCGCGTGCCATCCGTGAGATCAGCCAATATGCGCCAAACGCCATGGTTTTTACTCACGGAAACGCCTCACACATGATCGCCAATGCCGCCACCGTCATCACACAGCAATCCACGGCAACCTTTGTCGCGGTGGCGCTCGGCAAAGAGGTGTACACCAATCTCGACCGCGCCGAACTGGAACGATTAATGCCCATCCAAAATGGGGGGACATCTGCAAAGAAGATCGCCCAACTTTCCTTGAGGTTGTTACACGCCCCTGAAAAAGCCTCGCTTCGCGCCCGGACCCGTGGAAAGACACGCCGCCCACAGGCAGTGCCAGAACGCTCCTAAGAGACTGTTCCTTAACTTCTTTATTTGGGACACAGGCGCCACGGATTTCACTGATTTGCAGAAAAAAATGCCCTGTTGCAAACACCCTCAAGGTCTGTCACTGTGAGCGAAGCGACCGCGAAGCGTACCTGAGGGGTAAGCAGTTTCCTATGCAGTCGGGGGATTGCTTCGCCGCTTGCGGCAGCTCGCAATGACATCCTTGCAACAGAGCAATAAAAAACGAGACCTTTTCCAGCGGGTCTGTAAAACCCATGTGAAAAGGAAAGCAAGATACGACTTAAGAAAATCTCTTTAGGGCAGTTTGCAGAAGCGTTTACCAGTTGTTAACTGGTTCTTAAGTCGCTTATAAAAGCATTGATGTAAGATAAAAATATGGAAATTTACTTCGCTCTGTTCTTGCTGATCTCCCTGCTGACCGTCTTCTCGGTAGACGCCGCTCGCAAACGCCGTGAGTTCACTCAGAGACAAAATCGCGCGTAGTTTTTTTCATTCTTCTCCTCCTTTCTTCGCCACCCGCCCCTGAAGCGGGTGGAATCGTTAACAAAGCCCACACATCCAGTTCAAATACTCTTAACAGCCGCCTGATACACTGACCCTGTGAAAACAGGTGGCAGTCACCCCCCCACTGGCAAATTTGGGCAACCCCATCCCAATGTGATTGTCACCGAAGTTCACTTTTATCTGAGATTCTGTCATTGCAGATAACTCGAAGACAATTCATCCTAAGATTGCTTCGTTGCAAAAACGCCCCTCGCAATGACAATATAAATAACGGAGAATAACATGGGTTTTGCAGATTTACACATTCATACCATTTACAGCTACGACGGCACCGCCACCGTCTCGGCTGTTTTGCGCCGCGCGAAAAATATCGGGCTGAACGTCATCGCCATCACCGACCATGACGAGATTGCCGGAGCCTTGGAAGCGGAAAAACTCGCCCCACACTACGGCGTGGAAGTAATTCCCGGAAGTGAGATCACCACCACCGAAGGCGACTTGCTCGCGTTAAACATCACCGAAAAGATTCAACCCGGGCTTTCACTTATCGAAACCCTGCTGCGCGTAAAAGATCAGGGCGGTGTGGCGATTGCCGCTCACCCAATGGCTGGTGGTATGGGGATGAAAAGCCTCAGTCCTGCATCGATCTTAAGGGCGCTCAAGCACCCGGTTGCTGGAAAAACGCTGGTCGGCATCGAAACCTACAACGGCTCCGCCATTGACCGCTTGAGCAATCACTACGCCCAGGTCTTTGCCAGCACCCTGCCTATCGCCCACATTGGCAACAGCGACGCGCATACCATAGATACCATTGGGTTTGGGGCAACGGAATTTCCCGGCGCCACCGCCGCCGACCTGCTGCATGCCATGCGCGAACAAACTACACAAGTTCGCAAAATCAACGAATGGAGTCCCTTCCGTGTCATAGGCAGCTGGGGGGTACGGTACTTAGAAAGCGCCTTCACCCGCCTGACAATGGCGTGGGCATAATTTATCCATTCTTTCTTATTTCATCGTTCATCAGTACAATAGGGGAAACCATATCAGGGCTTACGCAAAACACCCAATTTGACCGCTGACGGCAGACCGCGGTCAGCGTCAGCGGTCAAATATCGAAGAAACAATAGTTTTGCAAAAGTCAAC
>JACAEP010000008.1 GCA_013388795.1 Chloroflexota bacterium
GCCCGCGCCCCGTTCATCACCGCCCTCATTCACGAAAACAACTTCTACCGCAGGGGCGAAGGCTTGTCGAGCATCTACTTCACGATCGACGGCGGAAAAAGGGGCACTCCCCTGCCCGCGCCCTGGGATTTGAACGCCGCCGACCCGTCCAGGCCGCGCACGGAAGAAGATCAAGCCGCCATCTTTGCCGCGTATGAAGAAATGGTCGCCTACGCCGCGCAGAATCTCAGCGTGGTCACTTCGGAAGATATTGTGCAGTTGGCGAAACAGCCTTGAAGCGCAAGATAATTTTTAGGTTACTCAACGAAGGAGAAAAATGAAACGATTAACGATCATCCTACTTTTACTCGTGTTTTTGGTAACAGCCTGTAGTGTTGGCGCAGGTCAACCCGCAGCGGAGAGTCAGCCCACAGAAACCGCAACCAACTCCCCCGTCGTAAACGAAGCGGGAAATCCTTCGCAATTTGAACTGCCGCAAAACGGCGACATCACCGTCACGCAGATTCAATCCAGTTACTCCGTCGCCCCAAGCGGACTTTCTGGCTGGTTCACCACCGGTCAAGCCGCAGACCTCACCCTGAGCGCCGTGGACTTCAACAACGCGGGCGGCTCGCTGTTCTTCAATCATCCCACCGCCATCGTCACAGACGGGACGCATCTCACGCTGGCAGACCGCAACAACAACCGCGTGTTGGTTTGGAACGAACTGCCCACCGCGAACGAAGAACCCGATCTGGTTTTGGGTCAGCCCGATTTCACCTCCAATAACCCTGGCACGAGCGCCAGCCAAATGAACTGGCCCGTTGCCATGGCAGTTGGCGGCGGAAAATTATTGGTGGCAGACGCCTACAACAACCGCATTCTGGTGTGGAATTCCTTCCCCACGCAAAACGGACAACCCGCCGATCTCATTTTGACGGGCAGTGATTTTCAAGGCATCGAATGGCCCTGGGGCGTGTGGACGGACGGCACGCGCCTGGCAGTGGTGAACACGCCCAAAGGCGAAGTGCTGATCTGGAATACCTTCCCCACTACGCCAGACCAACCTGCCGATTTCAAATTGACCGCTGCCGAGCAGATGGGCACACCGCGCTCCATCACCTCGAATGGTGAATACTTCATCGTGGGCGACCACAACGCCAGCACAGGCGGAGCTGCCTTCGGCGTGCAGAACGCCACCTTCGTGTGGACAAAATTCCCCACGTCTGACGCGCCCGCCGATTTCATGCTTGAAGAATGGTTGCAAGGCGAGATCACCGACGACGGCAAAATGTTCATGGTCAGTTCCACGGGGCGCGGCATGTACGCCTGGAACGAACTGCCCACCGCTGCCGACCCGAATGCCGACTTCATCATCGGTGGACAAAACTCTTTCGACTTCAACGCAGGCGACGGCTCAGATATTGCCATCGCGAACGGACGCGCCTACATTGCGCTCTCGAACGGCAACCGCATCGTCGTTTACAACAGCTTGCCCACCGCCGCCGAACAACTGCCCGACTTCGCCATCGGCGCGCCCGACATCACCACCAACACGCTCGAAACCAATTTCATCATCAGCAATCCCAATCCGCTCACCGATGGAAAAAGTCTCTTCGTGCTTTCCGACTTCGACCGCAAACTCTACATCTGGAATCAAATTCCAGACAACAGCAACGCCTACCCGGACTGGGTCTACTCCTTCCCCGAACAACCCAACGGCTTCGCACTCGCAAACAATCAACTCGTGGTGATGGGACGCAACGCACTCTACATTTGGAACGCGCTCCCGCTCAACGGCGAAATGCCAGATACGGAACTTGCGCTCAACGGCTACGACCTCGGCAAAATGGGCGGCATGACCTACGACGGCAAATATCTCTACCTCGCTGACACACAAGCCAACGCCATCTATGTTTGGGACGGTCTGCCGCAATCGCCCGACACGCCGCCTGCCTTCACCCTCAACGCCGAGTCGCCCATCCGCATTTACAGCGACGGCGAATACCTGACCGCCATGCTCGCCATGAATCATGAAGTTGGCATCTATCGCGTGGATGAACTGACCGCATCATCCTCACCGACGCTTGTTCCGAACCCAAATGGCTTTGGTCTCACCTTTGGGGCGAATCAGCCAAACGCCCAAAACGGCGCGTTCAACATGGCATCTTCCGCCATCACCGCAAACGGACATCTCTTCGTCGCCGACGCCAACAACAACCGTGTGCTCGTCTGGCAAAGTGTCGAATCCGCCCTGGCAGGCGCGCCCTTCGATGTGATCCTCGGCGAAGACGACGCCGAAGACCGCGTCCCCGAGATCGGCGCGGACAAACTCTTCTGGCCCACCCGCCTCGCCTTCGACGGCAGTTATCTCTGGGTCGGTGAATTCAAATTCTCCGAACGGCTTGTACGGTTTTCGGTGAAATAAAAAATATTAAGACCTGACAGGTTTCAGAAACCTGTCAGGTCTGCCAAAGGCACCTACCATGTTCAAAAAAATCGCTCTCGTCTCACTCATCCTCGCCACCCTCGCCTGCGGACTGCCCGCCGTGCAAACGCCTGGCGCTTCGCCCCTGACACCTGATACTGAATCACCCGCCTCTGAAACGCAACCCGTTCAAATCACGGAAGAAGCGGCAACATCCGCGCCAACGGTCGCGCCTGCCAATCTTAACGACTATGCCATCTTCTCCATCAACGTCCAGGATTTTTCATATCCCGAACAATCTGCCGCCGTGTTGGATAAGATCATCAGCCTGCACGAAGCCTATAACGTGCCTGTGGATATTTACCTGACCGATGCGATGGCGCAAATCTATGCAGAGCAATTCCCACAATTGCTCGAGCGGCTCAAGACTTCGCCTGTGGTTGCCATCTCGTATCATTACCGCGCCCCGCGTCCGTATGCCAATAAATATGACTGGCTCGGTCTTGCAAACA
>JACAEP010000155.1 GCA_013388795.1 Chloroflexota bacterium
AAAAATTGCGAAGGTTTTACAGACGTTTGAACAATGACAGGCGCCTTCTTTTCAATTGCCGCATCAATCACCGCTTCAAATTGCAGCAGGTCGGTCACGTTGAATGCGCCCACAGCCCAACCTTCTTTTGCCGCAGGGATCATGATTTCTTTTGCATTTACAATAGACATTTGATACTCCTTGTTTGGTTATCTCTTTTCAATTTATTATCAAAACAATGAATGGAAGAAAATTCATCCTTCATCCTTCATCATTCATAATTCATCATTTTTTCTTCGCTACATCCTTCAACCACTTTTCCCAACGATAGTCCGTGACGTGCATGCGGTAACGCCCGAACCACAAATTGGCATACCCTTGGAAGTCCTCTTCGAGCGTAGAGATGACCGATTGGGTCGTGCCCCACATGGCTTCATGCAACTCAGACATCGCCCACATGATTCTCAGACGGGCATAATGCTTGGGTTGGAATGACCCAAAATAAGCGGTGAGGAAGAGGCGGATCTGATCCTCATTCAAACGATGATGGTGAGAGAAATTCCCGAGGTCGAAGAAAATATCACCCATGCCCGCGTATTCCCAATCGAGCAAACGGATCTCGCCGATATCGCCCGCCACCTCTTCATCCAACCAGTTGAGGTTGAGCAGGTCGTTGTGACAGGGTGTGGGGATATATGGATCTTTTAATAACGCCTTCTCCGCTTCACGCATTTTCTTCATGATGAAATCCCAATCATGCGGAAATTGCGCGCCTTTGCTCTTGGCGGTCTTAGTCAGCATCTCCACGCGGCGGAAGACGTTGAACGTTCCCTTGAGTTTGGGACCATTGCGATGGAACAAGCGCAGCTTCTGCGCGATGCGAGTCAGATAATCGGGCTTGACAATATCCTCCGGCATGATGCGCTTGCCCGTGACGAAACGGGTAACGATATAGCCTTCCGGTTCAATGAAGTACACCACCTCAGGCGCAATGCCCAAATCGCCTGCCACTTTGTTGGCGGCATATTCCACATCACGTTTGATGCCGAGTTGGTCAGTCCCTTCGCCTGCAAGGCGGATGACATACGAACGACCATCCGCTTCGATCTTGAAGTTCAAGTTGGTGATGCCGCCGCTGAGCGGAATCTTCTTAACGTTCTTTGACTCCGCCAAAAACGGCACCCTGGCAATGGCTTTATCAATGGCAAGCGTATTCATTGGATTCGTTCCTTCCTTTTGGTGAAAGAATTTTAAGCGGATGAAGAACCCGCTTCTGTCCTAACTGAAACCTGCTTTTGCTTTCTCAAACCTGACTCGCGCCGATTCATTACGCATTACGCCTTAATCCTCTCGTTCTTTGGGTCCCACAATACATTCGCGGTCACTTCTGCGCCGACTTGTTCGCCAAAACACTCGATCTCAAGCTGGGTTCCCGGTTTGGAATATTCCATCGGTAAATACGCATACGCAATGGATTTCGCCACCGAGTAGCCAAATCCGCCCGAGGCGACCCAGCCCACGATCTTTCCGTCTATTCGGATCGGTTCCTTGCCCATCACAATCGTGCGGTCATCGGCAAGAGTCATCGTGCAGAGTTTGCGCTTTATACCCTCCGCCTTTTGTTTGACCAACGCCTCTTTGCCGATGAAATCGCCTTTATCAAGTTTTACTGCGAAGCCAAGCCCCGCTTCGTAGGGAGTGTAGTCGGGTGTGATCTCGCCGCTCCAATACCGGTAGGCTTTTTCAAGGCGCAACGACTCAATCGCTTTATAGCCGCCTGCCACCATGCCCTCGGGCTGACCTGCTTCCCAGAGCGTATCCCACAAACGCAAGCCGTATTCCATCGGACAATAGAATTCCCAGCCGAGTTCGCCCACATACGTCACGCGTGCGGCGCGGACGGGGACATCGCCCACGTTGATATTTTTCGCGGTCATGTACGGGAAGCCCGCATTCGAGACATCGTCTGTGGTGACTTTCTCAAGGATGGTGCGAGCCTTGGGGCCCCACATGCCGATGCAGGCGTAGTTCGAGCCGACATCTTCCAACGTCACGCTGCCATCTTCGGGCATCTGCAGCGAAAGCCAGGACATATCATGCTGACCGAAAGCGGTACCGGTCACAATGAAGAAGCGGTCTTCGGCAAGGCGGGTGACGGTGAAATCACATTCAATGCCGCCGCGTTTGTTGAGCGCTTGCGTGTAGACAAGGTTGCCCGCAGGCACATCAATTTGATTGGCGCAGACGTAATTGAGGAAGTTCAACGCGCCGGGTCCGCGCACTTCAAATTTGTTGAACGAAGTCTCATCAAACAGTCCCGCATTCTCGCGGGTCATCAAATGTTCGTGACCAATGGCGCGGCTCCAGTTATGACGCATCCAACCGCGCGGTTCGTGCCCATGTGTGGCGAGTTCTTCGTATTTGCGGAACCAGTTTGGACGTTCCCAACCCATCTTCTCGCCAAAGGTGCAGCCGAGGTCGCGCAGGCGGAAGTAGGTGGGGGAGACGCGCACATTGCGCTTGGAGAGTCTTTCTTCGGCGGGGTAGTGAATGTCGTAATACTGGGTGTAGGTTTCAAATGTACGCGCGCGCGCGTATTCGAGGCTGTTGTAGTTCGGACCAAAGCGGCGCACATCCAAGCGCCACACATCCCACTCAGGCGAACCATCCACGATCCATTCCGCCATCACCTTGCCGATGCCGCCTGCGCCAGCCAGACCATGCGCGCAGAATGCACACGCCACCCAGAAGCCTTTGACGGAAGTGGGACCGAGCAGGAATTCTCCATCGGGTGTGAAGCCTTCAGGTCCGTTGAGCAGCAATTTCACAGGGGCGCTTTCCACAGCTGGCACGCGGCGGATGGAATTTTCCATCAACGGGGTGAAGCGTTCCCAATCGGGTTCAAGCAGTTTGAATTTGAAATCACGCGGAATGCCGTTCATGCCAAACGTGGCAGGTTGACGTTCATACCCCCCGGTGACAAGCCCGCCCACTTCTTCGCGCCAATACACAAGCAGGTCGGGGTCGCGCAGGTTGGGGAATTTATTGGTGACACCTTGGATGGGTTCGGTGAGGATGTATAAATGCGCCATTGGGATGACCGGCAAATTCAAGCCGACCATTTTGCCGACTTCGCGTCCCCACATGCCCGCGGCGTTGACCACAACCTCGGTTTTGATCGTACCCTTATCTGTTACTACTTCGGTCACGCGCCCGTTGACCACATTGATCTTCTCCACATTGGTATAGAAGAAGAAACGCGCGCCGCGATTCTTTGCGCCAATGGCAAGGGCGTTGGTGAGCCCGGTTGGGTCAATCGAACCGTCGTTGGGGGTGTACGCCGCGCCGACCACGCCGGTGATGTCCATGAGCGGGAAC
>JACAEP010000009.1 GCA_013388795.1 Chloroflexota bacterium
GAAGAGAAGGTGGAAGCGCCGGTGGAACGACGGCAGATGACAGACGGCGGACCGCAGTCGGCGGTCGGCGGTCAATTGCGTTTGGGCGAGAAGGTCACTGTCAGCAGCTTGAATGCCGAAGGGGTGGTAACCGCTCTGGGTGAGTCGGATGCGGAAGTCCAGATCGGGACAATCCGTGTGCGGGCGAAGATGTCAGATTTAATACGTAGGTCAGCAGGCGAGGTGGTCGAGTCAAAAGTCAAAGGTCAAAAGTCAAGTGACGTTCGACCTTCGACTTTAGACTCGAAGAAATCCCCCGGCATGGAAGTGGATTTGCGCGGGTTGATGGCGGAAGATGCGCTGGATAAGATGGAACGGTATTTGGAACAGGCCTATCTTTCGGGCTTGCCGTGGGTGCGCATTATTCATGGCAAAGGGACGGGCAAACTGCGGCAGGCCGTGCGCGAGGCGTTGAAGGGTCATACGTATGTCAAGTCGTTCGAGGAAGGCGGGCATAGCGAGGGCGGCGAAGGCGTGACCGTGGCAAAGTTGAACGCGGCTTAGCAGATTGGTATAATCTCGAAAAACCAAAGGAGCCGACCATGTCCATTGACGACGCCATCAAAAAAATGACCGACCTGATACAAGCCGCATGCGCCAGCGCGGAAGTCAAAGCCACGAAGATGTCGGATGAGGAAGCACGGCTGACAGTGTTGGCTCCAGCGGGCGATATGCAAAAGATCAAGGATGCGACCTTCCAACCTGCCATTGATCTGTTAAATTCAGACGGCATGGATGTGCAGGTCTTTGTGTACGATAAAGATGCGCCGCCGTTAAAAGGATGAATTCAGAAGGATGAATGATGAATTGAACGCCCCCTGTGGGCGTTCTTTTTTAACCGCGAAGAACACAAAAGTCGCTAAGTTTTTTGGGGTTCTTTGCGCTCTTCGCGCGCTTGGTGGTAAATCTATTGTCCCGTTGCCATGCGCCAGACGATGTTTAGGGCATCCAAGCCGGTTTCGCGGTGGATGACTTTGGCTTCGTCGGTGAGATAGATATCGCCTTGCAATGGGCGGTCTTTGCGCGTGAACAATCCGCGGTTGGGCAGGTCTGAAACTGCCGCCCAGAAATTCCACAAAGGTAAATCGAATTCATTTGCAAGCAGAGCCATATCGCGGTTGATGCGAAAATCTTTTTCACGATTGTCCGCTTTGGTGGCAAGGATTGGAATCACGCCCTGCTCCAATAGTTGATTGATGATGCGCCGCAAGTAATCGGTGTTGCGTGACTCAAAATGCGAGCCGATCTGAATGATGACGAAAGATGGGCGATGTGTGCGCAACTCGCAATCGACTGGCGTTTCGCCGAATTGACAGCCATACTCGCCGCGATGCCACTGATCCCATAAGAGTGCGCCAGGGGTGGTGCCATCTTGCGCGGTGGGACTTTCGCGCTCAAACGAGCCTGCGAAATTTGCAACCGTCTCCTGCAACTCAGGCGAAAGGCTCGCCACCAAAGCCGGGTCGGTATCATACACGCCTAAAAATTCCTGCGGTTCTGCCTGGCAATCGCCAAAGATGGAAAAGGCATTGGGGCTATTGCCGAGTGCGAGTCCTTTTTCATAGATGGCGCGGAGGTTTGAATCTGGTTCTGGCAAAATCGGCAAGTCCATCCATGCATTGGATTCGGGTGTGGATGTAATCGTTGTTGCAATCGTCGGTGTGGATGTTGTTAGTTTCGTCCCCGTCGCTTCTGGCGTGACCGTGGGCTGCCCCTGCGTCGGGATGTCGTATCGCGGCGTGGGGACGATCCGTGCGGGAGTCTCGGTTGGCGGCTGAGTCGGAGGCGGAGTTACTTGGGGGGCGCAAGCGATAAGGAAAACAAATAAAGTAACAATAAAATTTTTCATAGTTCCGTATGGACACCCCTTGCGGGTGTCCTGCCCTTACGGGTGTTGTGTTTGTTACCATCCAGGGCGACCGTAAAGGTCCCCCTACGCATTTTATTCCTTTGCAAATTTCAAAATTCGCGGACGGATGCGGGTTTCAATGGGGCATTTGCTCGACGCGCATGTGGATGGGCAGGCGAATGTCAAGTCCGCGCAGTTGGTCATCATCCTTTTTATGCGGGGGGCGCCGATGAAGAGGTCGGCGGTGATGAGGGAAAAGTTCATGGACAGAATCGTAACATGGGATGGGAAGTAGATGTAAAATTGAGAGATGGAAACCCTTTCCTCGGCATTAGACCCCCAATCCCCCGAATTCAAAGCCAATACTGAACATAACCGCGCCCTTGCCCAGGAGTTGAAGAAACACCTTGCGGATGTCCGCGAAGGCGGCGGCGAGAAGTATCGCAAACGCCACGAAGAGCAGGGCAAGTTATTCGTGCGCGAACGCATCGAACGCCTGCTCGACCCCGGCGCGCCCTTCCTTGAACTCTCCGCGCTGGCGGCGATCAATCTTTATAATAACGAAGCCCCAAGCGCGGGCATCGTCACCGGCATTGGGCGCATCTCCAATCGTGAAGCGCTCATCATCGCCAACGACGCCACCGTCAAAGGCGGCTCGTACTTCCCAATGACGGTCAAGAAACACCTCCGCGCGCAACAGATCGCCGAAGAAAATCATTTGCCCTGCCTCTACCTCGTCGACTCTGGCGGAGCGAATTTGCCGTTTCAAGATGAAGTCTTCCCCGATGTCAATCACTTCGGGCGCATCTTCTACAATCAGGCGCGCATGTCTGCCAAGCGCATTCCGCAAATCGCGGCGGTGATGGGTTCCTGCACAGCCGGCGGCGCGTACGTCCCGGCGATGAGCGATGAAGCGGTCATCGTCAAAGGCGCTGGGACAATTTTTCTCGGCGGACCTCCCCTCGTCAAAGCCGCTACAGGGGAAGATGTCACTGCCGAAGAATTGGGCGGCGCGGACGTCCACACGCGCAAATCGGGCGTGGCAGATCATTTTGCGGAAGACGATGACCACGCGATTGAAATTTTACGAAGCATTGTCGAGACTCTTCCGCGCGGACACGTGCATTCGCATCTTTCCGCGCTGGATGTTGCTCCACCCGAGGAGCCTTTATACCCCGCCGACGAATTGTACGGAGTCCTGCCGCGCACTTTCAAAGAATCTTTCGACGTCCGCGAGATCATCGCCCGCATCGTGGACGGTTCCAAGTTCCGCGAGTTCAAATCGCGTTATGGCACCACTCTCGTCTGCGGCTTTGCGCGGATTCACGGCTATCCTGTCGGCATCATTGCTAACAACGGAGTCTTGTTCAGCGAATCCGCGCTCAAAGGGACGCACTTCATCGAGTTGTGTGACCAGCGCGGCATTCCGCTCATCTTTTTGCAGAACATCACCGGCTTCATGGTCGGCAAAGAATACGAAACCGGCGGCATTGCCAAAGACGGCGCGAAGATGGTCCATGCCGTGGCTACAACTCATGTTCCCAAACTGACGCTTGTCATTGGCGGTTCCTTCGGCGCAGGCAACTACGCCATGGCAGGCCGCGCCTACGGCTCGCGCTTCCTGTGGATGTGGCCCAATGCGCGCATCTCCGTCATGGGCGGGGAGCAAGCCGCAAACGTGCTCTTAACCATCAAACAGGATCAACTTGTCAGAGAGGGCAAACCAGCCCTGAGCGCGGAAGAAGCGGAAGAGTTCAAGCGTCCGCTGTTGGAAAAATACGAACGTGAGGGCAGTCCCTATCACTCCTCCGCCCGTATTTGGGATGATGGCATCATTGACCCTGCTGATACAAGACAGGTTTTAGGATTAGCGTTATCTATTGTCCTAAACGCGCCGAAAGAAGAGGGTGGGTTTGGGGTGTTTAGGATGTAGAAAGTGGAAAGTGGTGAGTGGAAAGCGAGGATGGCTTGAATTATCATGAATGGATGAAGACTATACCCGAGGAGATTACCAAAGATCCGCTTTGGGAATTGGAGGTCTATTGGCTTGGATTCTTCATTGCCGACATTACCTGGGATGACACAGAAGTTTTGTTCAAGAGTCCGTCTACTCGCAGCGCCGCAGATCAGATTCGACGATCGCTCGATGGCATCAGCGCCAACATCGCAGAAGGATATTCCCGCTCCACAGGCA
>JACAEP010000010.1 GCA_013388795.1 Chloroflexota bacterium
CACCCTGGCACTGGGCTGCCGATAGTGCTACTTTCGGCTCGTCTGACAACGGAGCGAATTCTTAAAGAAAAGGGTACAATAGCTGTGCAAAAGGTGGCTAAACCATCTCTAAACCCTGCCTAACGAGGAAGAACCATGCTCAGCAAATCGCCCGCCTTTAACTTGAAAGCAGTTTTACGCGAAACAGGACTCGCCGCAGACACCCTGCGCGCCTGGGAACGCCGCTATGGTCTTCCCACCCCGCAACGAACAGCGGGCGGTCATCGTTTGTATTCGCAATATGACATTGAAACCATCAAATGGCTGACGATGCGCCAAGCAGAGGGGCTTTCCATTTCCCGCGCAGTGGACCTGTGGAATGACACAGTCGCTTCAGGCGTGGATCCGTTGGCGGCTGCCGCTCCCACAACCACAATCCTTTCCCAGATCATTCCTCCCGCTTCCCCTTCCGGCACGACGCTAGATACCATCCGAGCGGAGTGGATCGCAGCCTGCCTGAACTTTAGCGAGACACAGGCTGAACAAGCCTTGAATAATGCGTTTTCCATCTTCCCGGTGGAGGCGGTTTGCACAGATTTGCTGCAAAAAGGCATGTCTGAGATCGGCATGCTTTGGTATGAAAATCGCGCAAGTGTGCAGCAGGAACATTTTGCCTCCGGACTTGCCATGCGAAGACTGGATGCTCTGTTGAGCGCATCCCCCGTACCCACCCGTCCGCAGACCGTGTTAGTTGGCTGCCCGCCCGGCGAGTGGCATACGTTCACGCCATTGCTGATTTCGTTGTTCCTGCGCCGCCGCGGCTTGAATGTCATCTACCTGGGCGCCAACGTACCCGCTGACCGGTTTGCGGAAACGGCGCTCAAGGTCAAAGCGAACCTTGTGGTGTTGGTAGCGCAAACGTTGAGCAATGCCGCGCAGCTTCAACACGCGGCTCTGGCGCTCAAATCGCAGAATGTTGAGGTGGCGTTTGGCGGACGAATCTTCAGTTTGCGCGCGGGTGTCAAGGATTACATTCCAGGTCATTTTCTCGGCAACATGTTGGACGCTTCCATCGAAGAAATCGAAAAAATAATTAAGGGCAAAAGCAACCCCCAGCAACTCAAGACCGTATCCCAAGAGTATCTCGTGGCGCTGCATTCATTTACGTCCAAACGAACCCGCATCGAGAGCGCGCTCAAAGACCGGATTCAACCGCTGCGCATTGCGCCCGATAATCTTCAGAATGGCATCCTTTTTCTTGGCGACAACATCGCTGCCGCCTTACAGCTTGGCGACATGGATCACCTATCGCAGGAAATGGAATGGCTTAAAGTCCTGCTGCAGACGCATAACCGCCCGCCGGAAGAGCTTCAACACTTCATGGAAACCTATTCGGATGTCGTGGATGAATACATCAACGGTCAAGGCGAGCCGATCAAGGCATGGCTGCATGCATACGCCAGAGAAAGAGTCTAATTATGTTCCTTCCTTTATGGTTAACAGCGGCAATGATCATCCTGGTTTTGATGACCTTGCTTTGGCTGTACAGTCTTCGCATTAAGAATGCGAGCATTGTGGATGTTTTCTGGGGCACGGGGTTTGTCATCACGTATTGGATGATCTTGCTGATCGGCGCTGTCGAACTCACCACTCGCATTCTTTTACTGGGCGCAATCGTTACCCTTTGGGGACTGCGCCTCTCAAGTCACATCTTCTCCCGCAATCACGGTCAACCTGAAGACTTTCGGTATGCCGCCTGGCGAAAAGAAGCCGAGAACGCGTGGTGGTGGCGCAGTTTCTTCAAGGTTTTCCTTCTACAAGGCATCATCATGTGGATCGTAGCCGCCCCGCTCATTGCTGCACAAGTGGCGCCGCCTTCGCAAACCATTTGCTCCTGCGAATACGCCGGCCTGGGACTTTGGCTGGTTGGCTTTATATTCGAAGCAGGCGGCGACGCGCAATTGACACGCTTCAAAAAAGACCCTGCCAACAAAGGCAAACTTCTCACCACTGGCTACTGGGGCGTTACCCGCCACCCGAACTATTTTGGCGATGCGGCTCAGTGGTGGGGCTTCTGGCTTTTTGCCTTTTCGGCAGGCGCATGGTGGACAGTGTTCAGCCCGATTCTCATGACATACCTACTGCTAAGAGTTTCTGGCGTTACCATGCTTGAGCGCGCGCTAACCAAAACCAAACCGGGTTACGAAGAATATATGGCTCGTACCAGCGCATTCTTCCCCTGGTTCCCGAAAAAGTAAAAACATCTGCATCATTTGTCCAGTTAACGCAAAGGAAAAACCTTTGTGCGACTCAATGCAACTCTTGCCACCCGCAAAAAGGAACAAAACATGAACAAACGGTTACTATCTATCATCCTTGTTGTTTTCATTGACCTGCTTGGCTTTAGCCTGATCCTGCCGCTGCTGCCCTACTATGCGGAAAAGTATGGCGCCACCCAATTCGTGACCGGCTTGCTTGTCGCTTCGTATGCCGCCATGCAGTTAATCGGCGCACCGCTGCTTGGTCGCCTCTCCGACCGCTATGGGCGCCGTCCAATCCTAGTGGCTTCGGTCTTTGGAACATTCCTCGGCTTCCTTTTGCTCGGCTTCGCAAATGAGATTGGCTCATTCATGGCAAACGCCTTCAACCCGCAAGCCGCCAACATTTTTGTACTGGGCATTCTCTTCCTCAGCCGCATGGTAGACGGGTTGACCGGCGGCAACCTGAGTGTGGCACAGGCTTACATCGCAGATGTGACTGATGCGCAGAACCGCTCGAAAGGATTGGGCATGATCGGCGCCGCCTTCGGCATGGGCTTCATCATTGGACCCGCCACCGGCGGCATCCTTAGCCAATGGGGCTACGCAATTCCCGGTTTGGCAGCGGCGGTCATGTCCTTCATCAACCTGCTGCTTATTTACTTTTGGCTTCCTGAATCACTTACGGAAGGAAAGCGCGTCGCAATGCCGGAGAAGAAACCTGCCGTTACGCTCAATGCTCTCTTCAAAGCCCTGGCACGCCCATTTACAGGAGCGATCCTCACCGCCCGTTTTTTTTATGGGCTGGCATTTGCCGTCTTTCAAACCATCTTTGCGCTTTACGCCCTGCAAAAATTTAATTTTGAAGCGCGCGATACCGGTTTTATTCTTACCTACATGGGCTTGCTCTCGGTCTTTGTGCAAGGCTTTTTGATCGGACGCCTTACCAAACGCTTCCGCGAAGATACGCTCATTCTCATTGGCAGTATCCTAATGACGCTCTCGCTGCTGGGTTGGGCGCTGACTCCCAGCGTATTCTGGCTGCTGGTGGTGCTTGCCCCTACTGCCATTTCGGGCGGCATTCTCAACACCCTGCTTTCCTCAACCCTCACCAAATCTGTTCAACCACAAGAGATTGGCGGAATTTTAGGTTTGGGGGCTTCCATAGAGAGCGTCACGCGCATCTTTGCCCCTATCATCGGCGGATACCTGCTTCAATCATTTGGCACATGGTCTCCGGGCGTTTTTGGCGCCCTGATGATGCTTGGTATCACCGTCTTCATCTTCCTCAAGATCTACAATCACCCCATTGCTGCAGAACTGCGCACAAAAGCGATCCAAAAAACAGTCCCCGCTCCAAATGGGGATTGATAAGCCGTAACCATGCCGCATATTGCAATCATCGGCGCGGGCATTGGCGGGTTAACTGCCGCCGCGCTGCTCCTTAAACAAGGCTGGCAAGTGACCGTGCTCGAAGCCGCCGCCTACCCCGGCGGTTGCGCAGGAACATTCTTTCACCAGGGCTATCGTTTCGATGCAGGCGCAACTCTCGCAGGCGGTTTCGATGCGAACGGTCCGCACACAAAACTGGCAGACATTTTGGGTCTAACATGGCAAGTCTCACCCATTCGTGATGCGGCCTGGGTGGTTCACCTGCCTGAAAAAACCATTTATCAATACGTTGAGCCAAATCCATGGCGCAACGAGTACCTTACAAACTTTCCATACTCTGAAGCGTTCTGGCATAAGCAGGAGCAATTGGCAAAAATATCATGGGATATTTCAACCCGTGACTTTCCCTTTCCACCCGCCACTTTGAACGAAACCCTGCGCCTCCCACTTGGACTTCGGCTGGATACGTTTGCCGCCGTACCGTACCTACCCCGAAAACTACGCGGACTTCTCCCCCGGCAGACGCAGCCCGACTTCAAAGCCTTCATCGACGCGCAGCTGCTCATCTCAGCCCAAGCCATCAGCGACGATGCAGATGCGCTCTACGGTTCCACCGTATTAGACCTGCCGCGGCGCGGCGTGGTTCACGTTCACGGCGGGATGGGCGGCATTGCAGAAACGCTTGTTGGCTGGATCCGTTCGCATGGCGGGCAGGCGCTTTATCATCAGCAAGTAAAACGGTTGGATGTCAAAAACGGACGCGTAATCGCCGCGCACACGAACCAATCCCTGCGGGTGGAGGCCGATGCCTTTCTTGGCAACCTCACCCCCTGGGCGTTGACGAGGCTGCTCGGCGAAGCCGCACCAACCAGCCTTCGGCGCGAAGTGAAGCGCAGGCATCCCATGTGGGGCGCATTCGTCTTACACGCCGGGCTGGATGCGAGCATCATCCGTCAGCCAATTACTCATCACCAAATTGTGATGGATGTAAATAAAAAACTGGGCGAAGGCAATTCTGTTTTTATTTCGCTCTCGCCGTTGAATGATGATAAACGCGCGCCGCAGGGTTTTCGCACAGCAACTCTCTCCACGCATACGAGCGTAACAGCCTGGGACCAACTTTACAAACAAAACCCTGCTGCGTACGAAGAACGCAAAGCAGAATATACCGAACGAGTTTTGAATGCGGCAGAACGCGCCCTGCCGGGGTTTCGCAAAGCAGCGAAACTAGTCATGCCCGGCACGCCGCATACCTATGAGTTTTATACGCGCCGTCCGCTTGGAATGGTGGGCGGCTTCCCGCAGACCTCGCTATTCCATGCAAGAAGCCCGCGGACGGGTCTGCGGAATCTTTGGCTGGTGGGAGACAGCATCTTCCCCGGTCAATCGACAGCAGGCGTCACACTTGGAGCCATGCGTGTGGCGCGTTTAGTTGCCGATGAGACAAGGAATTAATCGTGTTAGTTGATACCGTTCGTTACGAACTGCCACCCGAGGGCATTACCCTGCTGGGGTATATTGTGCGCCGCATGCACAAGACGGAGTGGCTGGTAAAAGCAGCCGAAGCGCTCGCGCAGAATAAAACTGCCGAAGCGCTTGGGGCGGTCGCGCTGTATGCAGCCGCCTCTGCCACCTCATTTGGACGCGCTTATTACCAGCCGCGCTTCACCCGCGAAGGGGATGCTGCCAGCGAGCGCGACCCGAACACCGGCGCGATGGTGGCAGCCAAACTGGTCAGCAGCGCCCCGGTCTATCACATCACCTACTCGGCAGAGATGCCCGATGGAGATATTTTCCAAGGGTCTGAAAAAATTCTTGGAACCACCGTCGGCTTTCGCGGATTGGGCATGCCAGCGCCCTCGAACTTCACATTCAAATCCCGGGTCTATGAAGCAAAGTTAAGCGGCACACTCACCAGTGAACTGGCGTTGTCGTTTTTTGGCAACACCAAAATTCGCGGCCATGGCTCGCTTGACTTTAGCGATTCGGCAGGCAACGAAGGTCATCTTGAATTGAATCGCCAAGGCGATGTTAAGATCAAAATCAACGACCGCCCGGCAGTCAGCCATACCCTTGCGCGTTTGATGCGGCTGGATATGTTGAGCCTTTCGCCGCAATCCACCTAGAAAAGCGTCTGCTGGCATGCCCCTGCGCCGAATCGGATACCCGTGCGTCTCTTTGCTCATCAACCGTACCACCAATCATGAAACCATTCTACGCACGGGCGCCCCTGAAAAACTGCGCGGGCTGATCGCCCAAAACCTGGCGGACCTGCGCGCGATTCTAGAACACAACCTGGCACACGACTGGCGTTTATTTCGAATTGGTTCAAGCGTGATTCCATTTGGCTCGCATCCGGTGAATACGATCAAGTGGTGGCAGGAATTCAAAGATGAACTTCGCTCTGCCGGCAAATTTGCGCGGGCGAATGACATGCGGCTTTCGCTTCACCCCGGTCAATACACCGTGCTCAACTCGCCCGATGCAGCCATTGTTAGCCGCGCCATAGCGGAGTTAACCTACTCAGCGCGTTTTCTCGACGAACTCGGCATGGACTCTTCTAACAAGATCGTCATTCATCTCGGCGGCACGTATGGCGATAAACCCGCCGCCATGAGACGCTTCTGCGAAACGGTCAACACCCTGCCTGATGATTTACGCCACCGCATTGTGATCGAAAATGACGAACGCAGTTACTCTCCGGCAGATGCGCTGGCTGTATCCAAACAAACCAATCTGCCCGTCGTGTTCGACAACCTGCACTACACCGCCAACCCCGGCGAAGGTCAACTCGAAGACCTGCTCAAACAGATCTTCGCCACATGGAAAAAACGAGACGGGCATCCCAAAGTCCATTTTTCTTCGCAAGCCCAAGGCAGAAAGCTCGGCAGTCACGCCGACCAAGCCGAGCCCGCCGAATTCAAAAAATGGGTTAAGCGTTGGGGCGCATTCGACGAATTTGACCTGATGCTGGAAGCCAAACACAAAGACAAAGCGCTTTTACAGATCATACCATCAACAAAAAAGGAGAATTTATGAACATCCTCATTTGGGGCGCGGCAGGCGGCATGGGCAAAGCGCTAAGCCAAAAATTCGTCAACGAAGGGCATACCGTCGTTGCCATTTCACGCCACCCATCCGACATGAAAGCCATCACCCCGCACGTCATCGCCACCGACGTGACCCAACCCTCACAGGTCACGGGCGCGGCGCGCATGGCAGGCGCACTTGCAAACCCTTTCGACCTATATCTCTACACCGCAGGCGACATCGCCTCCATCAAAACAACCGAAGCCGCGCCGCAAGATTGGAACCGCATTCTCAACGCCAACCTCACCGGCGCGTTTCTCACTGCGCAAGCCAGCCTGCCCTACCTGGCTGAGAACGCTCGTTTCGTGTTCATTGGCGCAATCCACGAACGCCTGCGCTTACCCGGTCTTGGCGCCTACGCCGCCGCCAAAGCCGGGCTGGAAGCCTTTGCCGAAGCGCTGCGCAAAGAGACGCGCCGCAAAGCGCTCGTTGTGCGCCCCGGCGCAGTCAATACCGCCTTTTGGAGCAAGGTACCGTTCTCGATGCCCAAAAACGCCATGCCCCCCGCCGCCCTTGCCGACGCCGTATACCAAGCCATTCAGGAAGGAAAGGATGGACTCCTCGACTTATGACCAATATTTGGTGGATTCGGCGCGACCTGCGCCTGACAGATAACGCCGCGCTTCATGCCGCGCTCGAGGCTGGTTCTGCCCTGCCAGTCTTCATCCTCGACCCCGCATTTGACAACCTATCTGAACGGCGCAAGAACTTTCTGTATGAAGGCCTATCTGCATTAGATAAAGATCTGCGGAAGCGTCATTCGTACCTTGTCATTCGGAAGGGAAAGCCCATTGACGCTCTGCGTCAACTCTTCGACGAGATCAAAGCCGAAGCCATTTACGCCGAAGAGGATTACACGCCCTATGCGCGCAAACGAGACGAGTTCATTCAAAAACTTCTACCCTTAAAATTGATTCAA
>JACAEP010000011.1 GCA_013388795.1 Chloroflexota bacterium
CGGTCAATCTGCGCTGACAGTTGCCCGCAACGAAAAACCGGATTTGATCGTGCTGGACCTGATGCTGCCCATCATGGACGGGCGCGAAGTCTGCAAAGTGCTGCGCCGCGAAAGCGACGCTCCCATCATCATGCTCACAGCCTTAGCCGAAGAAATCGACCAGGTGACCGGGCTCGAAATCGGTGCGGACGATTACATTACCAAACCATTCTCGCCGCGGGCGTTGGTGGCGCGGGTGCGGGCAATCTTACGCCGCAGCAAAGGAGAGGTCAAAGCGCCGAGCCTTATCCGTGTGGGCGGATTGGAAGTAGACCCAGACCGCTACTCGGTCACGTTCAATGAGGAGCCGGTCAAACTTACGCCTAACGAATTCAAACTTCTGCAACTACTTGCCGCACGCCCTGGGCAAACGCTTACCCGCGAGCAACTGCTTGAAGACATGCACGGCATTGCCTCCAGTTTTGATCGCAGTGTCGACTCGCATATCAAAAATCTACGCAAGAAACTCGAAGCCGCATCGGGCGAGAATATGATCGAGACGGTGTATGGTATTGGGTATCGGTTTGTTGAGACAAGAGATTAGAAAAAAGAGATTGGTAAATAGTAAATAGTAATTACCAAGAACCCATGAACCCATCCCACCATCCCCAATTCCCACCCAATCGCCGCGGAAGGCGTTTCCTGCCGTTCGGCTTTTTCTTCTTTGGAATTTTTTCGTTATTCTTCGGCGGCGTGGCTGCCATTTTATATTGGGCATTTTCTGAATACTCCGGCATTCGCAACATCTGGTTGTTGATCTGCGCCGCGCCGGTGGCGGTAGCGGTTCTGGCGATCTTCACCATGTTCACCATGTATATTCGTTTTGGCAAACCGCTTGGCGACATGTTCAACACCATCGACGCAGTTTCAGAAGGCAACCTCTCTGCGCGCGTACCCGAGAATAAATCGGATATGTTCAGCGAGTTGATCAAGCGCTTCAACAAAATGATCGAAGAACTCGAACGCGCCGAACAGCAGCGCCGCAACCTCACAGCGGATATTGCTCACGAACTGCGCACACCGCTGCATATCATTCAAGGCAATCTCGAAGGCGTGCTGGATGGAGTCTACGAAGCGACACCCGACCACATCAACAACACTCTAGATGAAACCAAACTGCTGGCGCGATTGGTGGAGGACTTGCAAACTCTCGCGCTCGCCGAAACGGGACAACTTCCGCTTCACTCAACCCGCTTCCTGCTTGCCGACCTGATGCATGATCTCACTTCGAGTTTTTCGTCCCAAGCCAAGGCGCAGGGCATAGCCTTATCTTCTGAAATGGACGACTCCGCGCTCGAACTCAACGCAGACTACGACAGGCTTAATCAGGTGTTATCTAACCTGATATCGAATGCGCTGCGCCACACACCCTCGGGTGGGGAAATCTCTGTCGAAACAGAATCAATTTCGGGCGGAGAAAGAAGCGTGCGGATCAGGGTTAAGGATTCAGGCGTGGGAATTGCATCCGCAGACTTGCCGTTTATTTTCGATAGATTCTGGCGCGGCGACAAATCGCGCTCGCAGCGCAGTAACAGCGGACTTGGCTTGGCGATCTCAAAGCAGTTGATCCTGGCGCACAAGGGCACGATTGAAGTGGAAAGCGAAGTGGGCAAAGGCACGATATTCGTGATTGAGTTATAAAAAAACTCCTCCTTAGCAGGAGGAGTTTTTTTATTGACGGTTACGGAGCCAGACCTTGATTAATCTGCCCGAAGACGTCGCCAATAACGGGACCGAGCAGCATCAAGCCGCCAATGACGACACATCCACAGAAGAACAATACGACGAAGAAAGGAATCAACACCGAGCCAGCAGCCTGTCCCCAGCCGAAGCGATTGACTGCCTTTACGCCCGCAATCTGGAGGTAGATCGCAAATATTGACAAGCCAAAAGAAAGTATGCCGGTGCAGATACCTACAAAGGGGATCGCGCCAAGCAGGGATAAGATGGAGGTGACAAGTGTCAGCGGGAGGGAGATTGCGCCAAACGCATAAGCAAGTTTGCCGTAGGAACCAACACCGCCGAATAACTTGGCGATCCATTGGACGATGGCAACACCAATGGCAAAGAACAGGATGGAAAGCAGACCGGCTAACGGCGCGGCACAGATCCCGCCGACGAGGGAGGCGAGAACCGAACCGACATCGCCGGCAGGCGCGGCTTGGGGCATGTATTCTTCAAAGCCGGGAATTGGGATTTGCTGCGTTACGCCCATCGCCGAATAAATGGCGCGGATGATCGCCTGAAAAATTCCGGAAATCGTACCGGCTATAAAGACCCAGATGTAGGCGGTTTTTGCAACGGCGTCCGGGCTGTCGGTGATTTCGATAAAGGTCTGTTCAGAGGGCTTGGTAAAGACCTTCGTCCAGACCTGGAACCAGCCAGCCACGCCGGGCTTGGATTCCATGACAGGGGTATTCGAGGGGATTTGTTCCATTTTTCATTCTCCTTAATGTTTTGAGTTGGCAGATTCAATTTTACGGCAGTTTTGGTCAAAATCAATCGCACCTGCGGATTTGCAACGCAGAAAATATTTCCACAGGCATCTTGCGCCGGTCCAAATCTTTTTTATTCATACGCACGAGAGAGGAATGAGTCGCAGAATACCGGGAGTCATTAGCAGGTACCCAAACGCGTAGAACAAGTCTATAGACTTGTTCTACGGTAGAATAGCCGCCAATGGAAGTTTCAGAAAAATTACAAGGCATTCTTGCCACCCTGCCCGCCAAGCCGGGCTGTTATCTGTATCGTAACGCCGAAGGGAGGATCATCTACGTCGGAAAGGCGATCAACTTGAAGAACCGCGTGCGGAGCTATTTCCACGCGGACTCAAGCCATGATAACAAGACCCGCCGCCTGGTGCGCGATATTGCCGATATTGAATGGATCGTCGTGGGGTCTGAACTTGAGGCGCTCATCCTTGAGATGAACCTCATTAAAAAGCATCGCCCAAAATACAACATCCGCCTCAAGGACGACAAGCGGTATCCGTATATCAAAGTCCATTGGAACGAGCCGTTTCCCAAAGTCACGGTCACCCGCCAAATGGAATAAGACGGATCGCGCTATTTTGGTCCGTACACGTCGGCGTGGGCTGTGTATCAGACGTTGGAAGTTTTACGTAAAATTTTCCCCTACCTGACCTGTGACCGTGAAATAACAGGCAATGATCCGCGGGCGTGTTTGTATTACGATATTAAGTTATGTGCTGCGCCATGCATTGGGGCAATTTCAAAAGATGGCTATCGCCAGATGGTTTCTGACTTGATGGATTTCCTCAGCGGGCACAGCGAAGCGATTGTGAAAAGATTACAACTCGACATGCAAAAAGCCTCCGATGAGATGCGCTTTGAAAAGGCAGCCGCATTGCGAGATCAACTTAAGGCGATGCAGACCATCATTGAACGGCAGAAGATCGTCTTCGGTTCGGACTATGTCGACTCGGATGTGATCGCGATGGCACGTGAAGACGGTGAAGCCTGCGTGCAGATCTTCTTCATCCGCGGCGGCAAGCTGATCGGACGCGAGTACTTCATCCTTGAAGGGACGGAAGATACCACCGACAATCAAGTGATGGAAGAATTTGTCAAACAGTTCTATACCGAAGCGGCGAGCATCCCCGAACAGGTGATGTTGCCGCAGGAATTGGAAGAACGCAAGATCATCGCGCAGTGGCTTCGCTCGAAACGCGGCGGCGAAAAAGTGGAGCTGTTCGTGCCAAGCGAAGGTCAGCCCAAAGATTTGGTACAGATGGCTACCGAGAATGCCACCGAAACTTTGTCCTCTTTGCGGGCGCAATGGCAAGCCGATGCCCACCGGCAGGAGCAGGCGCTTTCGGACCTGCAAACCTATTTAAAATTACCCGCGCCGCCGAACCGGATCGAATGTTACGATGTCAGTCACACGCAGGGCATTGCCACGGTAGGCGCAATGGTGGTCTTTGAGCAGGGCGTGCCCTCCAAGGGGCTGTATCGCAAGTTCAACATTGAGTCCACCAGCATTGGCGCGCCCGATGACTTTGCCTCGATGGAAGAGATGCTCACCCGCCGCTTCCGGCGTTGGAAAGGCTCACAGGAAACCGCATCAGAAGTCGGGTCCAAAAAAGATGAGGCGTTTTCCTTCCTCCCAGACCTGATCATCATTGACGGTGGTAAAGGTCAACTGAGCAGAGTCGTCAAAGTAATGGAGCAATTCGAACTCCTCGATAAGGTTCCAGTGGTGGGTCTTGCCAAACAGGAGGAAGAAATTTTCTTCCCGCATAAAAGCGAGCCGTTGCTGCTACCCCGCCATTCACAGGGACTCTACCTC
>JACAEP010000062.1 GCA_013388795.1 Chloroflexota bacterium
ATCATCACGCCAGAGATTTTTGAGGACGCTCGCGAACAAGTCCGCAAGAAAAAGGGTGATAGCAACATGCTCAACGAAGCGCGGCTGGTATATTTTGAAGAAGGTCTATGCGTGCAAACCATGCACATCGGACCGTATGCCACCGAACCCGCCACCCTTGAACGGATGCGTGAGTTTATGGCTGAAAATGGCTTGAAAGACGCCGTTGGGCCGATTGGCGGAAAACACCACGAAATTTACATCAGCGACCCGCGCAAGGCTGCGCCTGATAAAATGAAAACAGTTCTCAGGCATCCAGTTGTGAAGATGTAATTGGAAAGTAGCAAGTGGAAAGTTGGAAAGAAGAAAAGAGGAAAGAATTTAGATGAAATGCTTTTATCATTTCGAACAATCCGCTGTGGGAGTCTGCAAATACTGCCAGCGCGGACTGTGCTCCGACTGCGCCGCTGTCGTAGACGATGCGATCGCGTGCAAGAACCGTCACGAAGATGAAGTCCACAAATTGGAGCAGCTCACAGCGCGAAATCTGTTCCAGTCCAAACGAGTCGGCTCGGTGTACATGCGGAACGCCACGTTCTATGGATTGGTCGGTGTGGCGTTTGCCGGGTTCGGTCTGTGGCAGTTGAAGTGGCTCGGCTTACAAGCGGCGTTGTTCATCGCATTAGGCGCTTTCCTTCTTTATGCAGCCATTGCAAACTATCTGGAAGGTAGAAGATATAAGTAGCCTGCAACTCTTTTCGTTTGCCTGCGTAAAACAAATAGACAAAACAATGGACACCTCAGTCAGCCAGCTGGCTGGCTCCACAGCAAACGAAAGGAGCAAAAATGAACGATATCAAAACTCTCACGCGCAGTAAATCCAACCGCATGATCGCGGGCGTATGCGCCGGGCTGGGCGACTATCTCAACATTGACCCCACCATCATCCGCCTGTTATTCGTGCTGGGATTTTTCACCTTCAACGGCGCCATGCTGTTGGTGTATCTCATCATGGCAATTGTCACGCCAGAGCAGCAATGAGGGCGATGTTCTTCGCACAACCCTTGCACCGCCCGCAAAGGGCGGTGAACAATCTCCAAACCGACAGCAGATTGCTTCGTCGCTAAAGAGCAAGAGCGCTCCTCGCAATGACATATTACCGAGCCAGTGCAAGAAAGACATCCTCCAAAGTTGGTTCTCCCCTCTCGATTTTTTCGACCTGAATCTTTTTTCTTCTTAACAGGCTTTGCATCGCCTCTTCGCTGACCCGTTGGCTGATGACCCGTAAGTGGTCTCCCGCCAACCCGACGCGTTCCACGCCATCCAGTTCGCGCAGGTGTTCCAACCCCTGTTCAAGCGGATGCGCAAACACCTCCCACACATCGCCTGTGATGATGGAGCGTTTCAAATTCGTCGGCGTGTCCATCGCCAACAGTTTGCCGTCGCGCATGACGCCCACGCGCTCGCAGTATTCGGCTTCGTCCATGTAGTGCGTGGTGACGAAAACCGTCACGCCGCTTTCAGCGAGTTGATAGATCAAATCCCAGAAGTCGCGGCGGGCGGTGGGATCCACGCCGGAGGTGGGTTCGTCGAGAAAAAGCAGTTTGGGTTGGTGGACAAGCGCAATGGCAAGCGAAAGCCGCTGACGCCAGCCGGCGGACAGATCCCTTGTCAGCGTAGACTCATGCCCGGTAAGACCGACCAGTTCCAACGTCTGATTGATGCGCTCTTTATCCGCAATGCCGTAGACGCCGCCGTAGAAGGTCAAATTTTCCAGGGTGGTCAAATCGTCATAGATCGCAAACTTCTGCGACATATACCCCACTCGCGCGCGGACTTCCTCGCTTTGGCGGACGACATCGTATCCCAAGACCGTGGCTTCGCCTTCAGTGGGCGCGAGCAAACCCAGCAACATGCGGATGGTGGTGGTCTTGCCTGATCCGTTCGGACCGAGATACCCGACCACCTCACCTGCGTTCACCTCAAAATTGATGTGATCCACCGCGGTGAAATCGCCGAAGCGGCGCGTGAGATTTTCAACATAGATGACTGGCAGAGACATAAATTTTCCTCTGTTACATGTCATTCTGAGCAAAGTGAAGAATCTCTGAGATCGTCTTAGAGACCTTCACCGGCACTGCGTCCGCAGCGCGGCGCAAGTGTCGCTGTCGCTCAGGGCGACATAATGTATTTATCCCTTTTCTAAAACAGTTTTCAAGCGCGTGAGGTTTTCTTCCATCATCGTTTTGACGCGACCCGCCAGCACGCCTTCGGCAAGTTTGAAGAAACCGCCAGGGTTGCCTTGCGCATTGAGGTTGATCTTCGTGCCTGTGCCTATAGTTTTAAATGAGAGTGTGATGTTGACCTGCATGGGTCCGGCGTTGATTTGAAAACCGCATTTTGATTCAGGTTCATAGGCGGTGATCTGCATTTCGCCTTCGATTCGGCGTCCCATCATTTCGCCGACGCTTTTGAATTTTGTGCCTGTGCCCACCGCGCCCGGCGTAATCTGCTCTAAGCTCACGACGGCAGAGTTCCATTTCGACATGTTGTTGGGGTTGGCAACGAAGGCAAAGACATCTTTTTGCGGTCGGTCAATCAATGCGCTGAAATCGAGATTGATCATGGTTCATTCCTTTCCTGCGCGCATGGCGCTTGTATATTCATGATCAGACAGAGCGATAAACACATCTTCGAGCACGGGCGGCACGGAGCGGAGTTCATCCACACGCCCGCCTGCCTGTTTGATCTCGGTCTTCAATCGTTTCAATACCGCCTTTGATTTCCCTGCGCTGACGCGGATGTGCAACCGGTCGCCAAAGGCTTGCACATCTTCCACATCCACATCTGAATGGGCGACATGGCGCAGCGTCTTCAGCGGAGAGCCGCGCAGTTCGAGCACACGTCCATTGAGTCGCGCGCGCAAGTTGGAAGGCGTATCTTCAGCGACGATCTGTCCGTTCTTCATGAAACCCACGCGATGACAGCGCGAGGCTTCATCCATGTAAGGGGTGGAGATGATTACTGAGACGCCATCACCATCACGCGAACCAACCAACTTAATTACCAATTGCCAGAAATCCTGACGAGTGACCGGGTCAACGCCGGTGGTTGGCTCATCGAGCAACAGCAAACGCGGACGAGTGACCAGCGCGGAGGCAAGCCCAAGTTTTTGCTTCATGCCGCCAGAGAGTTGACCGGCGCGGCGGTCTTTGAATTTTTCCAAGCCGACGAATTCCAAAATTTCCATCGAACGCGGCAGCCACTCGGTGGAGGAAAGTCCGCGCACCTCGGCAAAGAAGCGGATGTTCTCCAGCACGGTCAGGTCTTCGTACATTGAGAAACGCTGGGAGAGATAGCCAAT
>JACAEP010000156.1 GCA_013388795.1 Chloroflexota bacterium
ATTCGCGAGTCTTCGTGGCGAGGTTTTGTCTGGCAGTTACTTTGTCAGTGACGGTAATGTCGAAAGCGTCGGACCCAGCCCCGGACCCGAAAGAGACGACGAGGATTCGATCTCCAGGTTGGGCGATGTCGAGAGTCGCGGTCAAACCGATCATCGCGGCGCCTGCATACGTATTCCCAATAATAGGCACGAGCAGACCGGGTTCGATTTGTTCCATCGAAAAGCCGAGTTGACCTGCCACACGCTGCGGGAATTTTGTATTGGGCTGATGAAAGACCGCCCACTTGTAATCTTTGGCCGTGGCGCCAGACGCTTCCATGAGGTGCGCGGCGGCTTCGGTAACGTGTTTGAAATACGCCGGTTCACCAGTGAAGCGCATGCCGTGCTCGGGATATTTCTGATATTCGCGCCGCCAGAAATCGGGCGTGTCGGTGACGTATGAATAGGATGCATTGATGACCGCGAGCGACTCTTCGGCGGGACCAACAATGTACGCGCCGCCGCCCGCGCCCGCCGTGTATTCGAGCGCGTCGCTGGGTTTGCCCTGAGCCGTGTCCATACCGATTGCCATGGCGTAGTGACCCATGCCTGAGCCGACCAAACCCATCGCCGCGACAAGCGCTTCCGTCCCAGCCTTGCAGGCAAATTCCCAGTCTGCGGCTTGGGTGTTTGGGACAGCGCCAATCGCTTCGGCAACCAGTGTGGACGTTGGCTTTACCGCATACGGATGCGACTCCGAGCCGACCCACACGGCGCGTAATTCGGTCGGGTCAATTTGAGCGCGCATCATCGCATTCCGCGCCGCTTCAATGGACATGGTGATCACGTCTTCGTCCAGCCCGGGCACGGCTTTCTCTTTGATGGGAAGTCCGCTGGTCTTGCCGGTCCACACGCGGGCGACTTCTTTGGCAGGCAAACGGTAGCGCGGTACATACGAACCATAGCCGACAATGCCAACCGGCTTGACGGGTTTCAGTAAGGTTGAGGAAGGTTGAGGGGTTGTCATTTATTTTTCCTGAGTTAACAAAGAAATTTTAGCGGGCGCAGGCTTGCAAAAGCTATCTTGTTTGTTCAATGGGCATCTTCCTTGTAAACAGGCAGAGGGATGTTAATCGCGGACTGGTTCACGAGAAAGGAATTCCCGTTCAATTCAATTGCGTCATTCTCGAAACCTAAGAATGTGTAGAAACACACATTGGCTTGTTGGGCTTCGAGTAAAAGCGAAATTGCCGGTTCTTTATGGGCGTAGTAGCGTGAGCGCCAGCCGTAGGTGGAGTTGCGGTCGGCGCGCAGGGTGGTGAATTTGCCTTCGCCGTTTATTAAGCCCATTTGAATTTTGTATAACCTTGCTTCGTAATTCAAGAGAAGCGAGTTTTTGTTTTGTGAAAATGGCACATCATTTAGAAGCCAATGCAAGGTGTAGTGATGCGGCTCATGCGCTTCAAGACCATCAACGACCAGCCAGCGATCCCCTTCCAATGTCATAACCGTGCGTTTATGATGGATGGGTTTATAACCATCGTGTTCACCCTGCCAAAGATTTCCACTGTGTTTGAAAACTTTGCCTTTTGCCCAATTCGTCCATGTAAAGCGGCTGACCAGGGTCATTTGATCTTTGTTATCTACAGTCACCGTGTTGTGCGTGGAGGTACGCGCCAATCCATTACGCCAAACGCCTTCACCGGAATAACGATAAGTTCCGGCGTCGATGGCGATGTTGTCGCTGCCCATCCATAAATCCATGTGGAGTTGGTCGGCATGCGAGGGGCGGGAGGTGAAGTTTGTGCAGCGAATGAAAGCATGAGAATTGGAGGAGCGGAGAATGTAGACTCCCCCATCGGGAAATGCGCCTTCAACAATATTCTTTCTTCTTTCCTCTTTCTTTGCTATCGTATCCCCACATAACCAAAAGATATCCTCATCCCATGCCCCTTCTTCAAACATACGCTTGCCCGTGGTGATGACCGAGCCCAATTGCAACAGCGGACGATAGTCGGTGAAATCGCAGTTGTTGAGCGGGAGAACTAACGCGCCGTCGTTGGAGCCGTAGACGGGCATGTGTCCGCTGTCAGGATTGATGAGAGTTGAAAGATATTGAATTGAATTCGCAACTCGTTCTTTCAATTCATCCGAAAACTCAACTCCATCGTCATTGCGAGGGCGGCGCTCTTCCGCCCGAAGCAATCTCGGAAGCGGGTTATGGGACTGCTTCGCCGCAAAGGGCAAAAGCGCGGCTCGCAATGACGGATTATTGCGGTTTATCTCGCCAAGTTGGATGGCGTAGAGATAAAGATGCAAGATGAAGCGATGGTAGTTGAGGGAATACATGGCGTAACTGCCGTCGGGGAAGATTTGCCTGGCGGCTTCTTCTTCGAGGAGGCGTTTACCAAGGTGGAAATATTTTTGCGCGTCTTTGAGTTCGGGGAAGAGCAGACCAACCATCCATAGACCGAAGGCTTCGCTGATAGTATGGTTGCTGCGAGTAGAGATGGCGTAGCCGATGTTGGCGTGAATCCGTTCAGCTTGGGCGGCGACGAGTTGGGTAAATTGAGAAATTTGTAAATTGGTGGTGGATGGGGAATGAATGAAGGCGTAGAAGCCGAATGTCCATGCCATGAGACGCAGGGCGACCTCTTGTCCGTCTTTCCAGTTGGCGCCGGTGTTGGGGGGATTGTGGTCTGCCCAGTCTTGGATGAGTCCCCAGAAGGCTTGGGGGTATTTTTCGTCACCTGTCGCAGCGTAGGCGCGGACGAGGGTGTAGACAAAGGCGAAGCGGTTCGGTTCCCAGATATTCTTTATATCCACATGTCTTTGCGAGGAGGGCTCTTGCTCTTCCCGACGAAGCAATCCCCTATTATGAGGAGGCTGCTTCGGCAAAGACCAAGAGCGCTTCGCAGCGACATGATCGTCGGAGATTTGAGACCAGTGTAAGTTAGTTGGTAATTGGTAATTGGTAATTGGGTCTTTGTGCCAATTGGGAGGGAAGCCGGTTTTATGAAATTCGTGGGAGAAGTATTTGAGTTCGCCGTTAAGAAGATGGTTTGCTTCTTCGATGGCGGTTGTTCCGTAATCAGGGCGGGGGGGGGGCGCCCCTACGGTGGGAAAAAACGCAGGGGCATTTTGTTTGCGCCATGCGGAATAGGATTCAGAATCGGAGGGGATATTTTTTTTGAGCCAATGCTTGAGCGGACGGTCTGCCCATGCGTATTGTGGAGTCTGCAAACGGATGATGCCGGTGCGGAGGCGGAAGGCGTAGGCGAGGCGAAAGGCTGACCAGCGTGGACCCAGTTCGAGGTAGAGCGAGGCGAGGGTTTTTATCCGATTAAGCATGAGAAAAGAGTTTAAGCACAAAGGGCACGAAGGTCACAAACGTTTAAGAGATTTTACTTCGCGTCCTTTGTGTCCGTTATGTTTAATTTTCTCACATATCGAGAGAGAATCAGCCAGATAAGCGGAAGTCCAATAATAATTAAGGGCGGGGCGTAGGGTTGCCCCCAGGACCAGGCGTAGGCGAGGGCGGCAGCGAGGAGGGTGAGCAGAATGTATAGGGCGCTGACTTGGGCGTGTTTGTAGCCCGCGATGACGAGACGTTGATAGAGGTGCGTGCGATGCGCGGCGAAGACGTTCTCGCGTTTGAGCGCGCGGCGGATGAAGGTGACGCCCGCGTCCATGATGAAGGTCCACATCAGGAGAGTGCCGAGCATGAGGGCGTCGCCGCCTTCGTCGGCGGAGAGCAGCGGCAGGATGGCAAAAGTGTAACCTAAGAAGGTGCTGCCTGCATCGCCCATGAAAATTTTGGCGGGTGACCAGTTGTGAAAGAGAAAGCCCAAACTGCCCGCGCTGACGGCGAGCGCGACCC
>JACAEP010000098.1 GCA_013388795.1 Chloroflexota bacterium
AGGATGTAAATATGCTCATCCCCGTCAATGCCCGGCGACCATTCACTGCCGAAGAATTCGCGGTTGGTGGGGTAGATCTCGTTCTCGAAAGTTTCCACCAATGCCTTCATTTCATCTTCGTCAATGTCCAGCCCATCCTGCGCCCAGAAATAGACATGCGGCGTGATGTATCGCAGTGTGGCTGTCACCTCATTGTTTTCATTCGTATCGAGGTCATGCACCCAGAAATTCTGTTTCTCCCCCAGCGAACGCGGCGCAGCAGATTCTGCCATCACTTTGGGGACATTGCATTTCCCGTTGAGCCGGCAGGCCAATTCACGCGGATCATTGATCGGAACGATGGTGGTTTGCAGGATTTCAATGGTTTCTTTTGTGATGGTGTCTGCGTCTGGCCTTTCGATCTCTGGAGGTGTCTCCTCGCTGGGAGGAGCCGGCGGCGAAAGCGGGTCTTCAAAAGAATTGGCAGGCATGATGTTGTAATAAGCGTAACCGCCGATGCCTGCTGCCAGCAGGCAAAGACAGCACAGCAACACAACAATACCAACGATCAGGCCGATGGTCTTACCTGTTGGATTATTTGCATTGGTTTCCATAAAAATTTCCTTTAGCGAAAAGATTGCCCGATCATACCGCCATCCGCTGAAAAATGGATTAGGACATTGGGATGACCCGGATGCATAAATAAAACAGCGCGGGGATATCCCACGCTGTTTGTCGTCACACTTCGGCTTCCTGTTTCAATTTCTTTTTCTTTGTTGGGGCAGATGCGCTGAAGACAATCTTGTTCTGCTGCGAATCCACATCCACGATCACTTCGGCGCCGTCTTTGAATTTACCAGCCAGCAACTCCACCGAGAGCGGACTCTCAACGTATTTTTGGATTGCCCTGCGCAGCGGACGCGCCCCAAATGCCGGGTCGTAGCCTTCCTTTGCCAGCCAAACACGCGCCGCATCGGTTAATTGCACAGTAATATTGTGTTCGTTTAGCCGGTCTTGCACTTCCTTCATTTGCAAGACAACGATATGTTCCATCTCTTCCACGGAAAGCGGCGAGAACATGATAATCTCGTCAATGCGGTTGAGGAACTCAGGGCGGAAGGCGGCTTTGAGCGCCTTGTCGATCTTATCGTGCGCCTCGCGGTCGGAAGTATCTGCCTTTTGCGGCAAAAAGCCCAAGGTGCCGCCTTTTCTCACGTATTCAGTGCCCAGGTTTGAAGTCATGATAAGAACCGTGTTGCGGAAGTCCACCACGTTGCCCTGACCGTCGGTCAGGCGTCCATCATCGAGGATTTGAAGCAGAGCATTCCACACTTCGGGGTGCGCTTTTTCAATTTCATCGAACAAGACAACACGATAGGGTCTGCGGCGCACGGCTTCGGTGAGTTGACCGCCTTCTTCGTAGCCGACGTATCCGGGAGGAGCGCCAAAGAGGCGTGAGACCGTGTGCTGCTCGCGATACTCCGACATATCCACACGCACCATCGCATCTTCGTCGTCGAACATGAACCAGGCGAGCGCTTTGGCAAGCTCAGTCTTGCCCACACCGGAAGGCCCGATAAAGATGAATGAACCAATGGGGCGATTGGGGTCTTTCAACCCGGAACGCGCGCGGCGGATTGCATCGGAGACGGCATGAATGGCTTCCTCCTGACCGATGATGCGCTCGTGCAAACGCGCCTCCATGTGCAGGAGTTTTTCAGATTCGGTCTCGAGCATCTGGGTGACGGGGATGCCCGTCCACTGATGCACAACAGCGGCAATATCGTTCACATCCACCACTTCATCGAGGTGATGCTCGGCTTCCCACTGGTCGCGTTTGGAAGTGTATTCCTGTTCGAGGCGCAGGCGCTCGGCTTTCTTCTGGGCGGCGCGTTCATAATCGCGGACGTTGTGCGCCTGTTCCTCCTCCGCCTGTAGTTTATCGATCTCGGTCTTTGCAGCCTTCAAGTCTGGCGGCATGGAGTAGAGCGCCACGCGCAACTTCGCCGCGGCTTCGTCCATCAGGTCAATGGCTTTGTCGGGCAGGTGGCGGTCGGTGACGTAACGGTCAGCTAAGCGGGCAGCGGCTTCGAGCGCCTCATCAGAAAAACGCACTTTGTGATGCGCCTCATAACGGTCACGCAAGCCGTGCAGCATCTTAATGGTATCGTCCACGCTTGGCTCATCCACATAGATCGGGGCAAAGCGGCGTTCAAGCGCGGCATCTTTTTCGATATGTTTGTGGAATTCATCCAGCGTCGTCGCGCCAATGCATTGCAGTTCGCCCCTTGCCAGCGCGGGCTTGAGCATGTTGCTGGCATCCATCGCGCCCTGGGCCGCCCCCGCGCCAACGACAGTATGCAGCTCGTCAATCATCAGGATGACATCGCCCTTCGCGCGCTGGACTTCCTCCATCACAGCCTTGAGACGTTCTTCAAACTCGCCTCGAAACCTGGACCCGGCGATCATCGCGCCCAAGTCAAGCGCGACGACGCGTTTGCCTGAGAGAATCTCCGGCACATCGTTGCTGGCGATCTTCTGCGCGAGCCCTTCGGCAATGGCGGTTTTGCCCACACCCGCTTCGCCGATGAGAACGGGATTGTTCTTCGTGCGGCGAGACAAAATCTGAATCAGACGCATGATCTCGTTGTCGCGTCCGATGACCGGGTCGAGTTTGCCTTCGCGGGCAAGCTGGGTCAGGTCGCGCGAATATTTTTCGAGGGTGCGGTACTTCGTCTCCGCCTGTGGATCGGTCACGCGTTGACCGCCGCGCAGGTCTCGAATCGCATCGTAGACGCGGTCACGGGTCAATCCGGCAGATTCCAAAATGCGGGCGGCGGGGGTGTTGCGTTCGGTCAGGATCGCCAGAAAGATATGCTCGGTCGAAATATATTCATCCTTCAGGCGATTGGCTTCCTCGTTGGCAAGATCAATGATCCGCTTGACGCGCGGCGTGATGAAAATCTGCCCGGCTCCGCCGCCGAAGATGTTCGCCTTCGGGCTGGCGCGTAACGTGGCGTCGAGTCTTTCGGTTAACGCCTGGGCGCTGATATTCATTTTTTCCAAAATCTGGGGAATCACTCCGCCGGGCTGTTCGATCAACGCCAGCAGGATATGTTCAGTATCAATTTGATTATGCCCATAGCGTTGAATAATTTCGGCGGCGCGCTGGGCAGCCTCTTGCGCTCTCTCGGTAAATCGGTCAAATCGCATCATGGGGGTATTGTCCTTTCAACCAAACCTGACCGGTCTCCACAAAACACAAATCGGGAGGGGACTTCATCCGCACATGGATTCTGGAAAACAAGAACGCGGTTAAGACCTGTCAGGTTTATGGACGCGATTATAACAAAGCCCGCATCGGCGGATTGTCAGCGCTTCGTAAGAGGAGTATTAGATTTTGGGGAATGAAATGGGAAGCAGGCTGAAATACAGAATCAGCACGGGCTTCGCATCTCGTGTTTTCTACTCTCCAGCAGAGAGGCAGATTTGGTCTCAAGCTTGCTCGGTTGCAAAGATGGTATTGCGAGCCGCGCTCTTTGCGGCGAAGCAATCCCCTGACTGCATGGCAAACTGCTTCGCTCGCAGTGACAGACTTTGAGAGTGTTTGCAACAGGGCATTCATTATTCATTATTCACTATTCACTTTCTCCTCCTCCCCATCTATAATCTCCGCATGTCTTCCATCACCATTCCTGCGCGCGAGGCCCACCACCCCAACCTGCGTCCGCTCAGCATCTTGCGAGACCTGCCCGCCGTGGCAGACCTCATAGAGCAATGCTTCTCAGCCACCATGGATAGCGACGGCAGACGCCATGTGCAGGATAAGCGCCGCGCAGGCAACAACAACTCCTTCCTCAAATGGGCAAACCGCGTCGCCGAATCCACCTCCCTGCCGCTCACCGGCTACGTCTGGGAAGAAGGACATCACATCGTCGGCAACGTCAGCCTCGTGCCATTCACACACAAAAAACACCGTCTCTATCTTATCGCCAACGTCGCCGTCCACCCCAATCATCGCCGCCGCGGCATCGCCCGCGCCCTCACCATTCGCGCCATGCAGCACGCCCGTGAAAAGAAAGTGGATGACATCTGGCTGCACGTCCGCGCAGATAATGCTGAAGCCATTCATCTTTACGAAACGCTTGGCTTTGTCGAACGCGCCCGCCGCGCTGCCTGGCAAGCCGCCACCGATTCACACCTGCAAAATTTGCAAACAGACATCGCCATCACAAGCCGACACCCAACCTTCTGGCCGACTCAACTCCACTGGCTTTCACGCCTCTACCCCGATGAATTGGGCTGGCACACCCATTGGAACTTTTCCACACTCAAACCGGGTTTTCTCAACTGGCTGTATCTGATGTTCATGGATATCAATATCCGCCAATGGGCAGCCCTGCGCAAAGACGAATTGCTCGCCACGCTCTCGTGGATTCCGACCGGGCGTGGAGACAGCTTGTTTGCCGCAACAGGCGAACGGTCTGACCCAGAGGCGCTGACGGCGCTGCTCCTGCAAGCGCGGCACGACCTGCGTCCCCTCTATCCAACCATCTCGCTCGAATTCCCCGCCGGTCTCTTCGACGATGCCATTCAAGCCGCGGGTTTCAACCCCCTCCGCACGCTGATCTGGATGCAGGCAACTTCATAAAACGTTCTGCGTAGTTAAGAGAAAGGAGACAAAATGACCAAATTCTTCATCCGCTGGCTGATCAACGCGGTTGCGTTGTTTGCCGCAGTATGGGTTGTACCAGGCATAGATTACCTCGGCGATTGGACAGGCATCATCTGGCTTGCCCTCATCATCGGTTTGCTCAATGCGCTCGTCCGCCCACTGCTAAAGTTCCTTACCTGCCCGCTCATCATCCTTACGCTGGGCTTGTTCACCATCGTCATCAATACCGTCATGTTACTGCTCACCCGCACCATCGGGCAATCGCTCGGCATCGGTCTCTCGGTGGACGGCTTCTGGTCGGCCTTGCTCGGCAGCTTGGTGATGAGCATTGTCAGCATCGTCATGAGCGTCATCTTCCGGGATGAACTAAAAGGCAAACGCGACTGAAAGCGAACCAAGCCAACAGCCGCCCACAAAGTGGCTGTTTTTTTATTAATTCACCTTACGCGCCATTGGCAAACCTGTGCCTTCTGACAACAGACGGCTGACCGCGGCGCTTGCTTACAAGTCAGCCGTCCGCGGTCGGCGGTCAAAATTACCTTGAAACCCAGCCGCGGAGTTACAACTGCGTAAGGTGAGTTATTAACTACACCTTGTCTGCCGCCGCCTTTAGCCGAAGAGAGAATCTGCCTGTATAATCCTACTTATGATTCTCATCACCGGCGCAACCGGATTCATCGGACGCGCCCTTGTGCGTCAACTTTCATCCATCGGCTACTCCCTGCGCGCGCTCATTCGCCCTTCCTCAAAAACGCCGCGCCTGCCCAAAAGCGTGCCCGTAGAAGTATCCGTAGTCTCGCTTGCCGATACGCGCGGACTGCGCGCCGCCATGCGCGGCGTGGAAACGGTCATTCACCTTGCCAGCGCCGAAAACCAGGGCTCGCGCGGTAACTTGCTCGTCACTGATATTCAAGGCACACAAAACCTCGTTGAAGCCGCCTCCGACGCCGGTGTAGATCGCATCCTTTATCTCAGCCATCTTGGGGCGGCGCGCGCTTCCGGCTACCCGGCGTTCAAAGCCAAAGGCATCGCCGAAGAATCCATCCGCGCGGGAAAGACCCCATACACCATCATCCGCACTTCGTTAGTGTATGGACCCGAAGACCACTTCACCAACAACATTGACCGTCTCCTGCGCTCATCCATAGGCTTCTTCCCCGTGCCAAATGGCGGACGGGTGGTTGTTCAGCCGGTGTGGGTCGAAGACCTTGTGACCTGTATGATCTGGTCGTTGCAAAATGAAAGCACGCTCCAGCAGGTCTATGAACTTGGCGGCAACGAATTTTTCACCCTGCAGCAGATCATTGAAATCGTCATGGAAGTCACCCGCAGGCGGCGCTATCTCCTGCCGCTTTCGCCCATCACCCTGCGCGCCATGACTGTTTTTCTTGAAGGTGTCATTCCCAACTTCCCCATCTCGTCTTTCTTCCTCGATTACTTCGCGGTCAATCGCACCACCTCGGTCGATTCGATGCCGCGCTATTTTGGTCTCATGCCCGCCCGCTTCTCCTACCGACTCGATTACCTCATCCGCCAACGCTGGTATCAACGTCTGTGGAGCGCCATCCGCTCACCTCAGAGGACTCCATAACATGTCCCTTCCAAATATCCGCCTGCTCGAAACGCCCGACGAAATGAAACTTGTGGAAGAACTTCAGCGCCAGGTCTGGCCCGGCTCCGAAACGGATGTCGTCCCCAGCCATGTGCTCATTACCGTCGTCCACAATGGCGGGCTGGTGTTGGGCGCATTTGAAGAAAAGCAGCTCATCGGCTTTGTCTTCGGCTTTCCCGGTCTCGAACAGACTCCGGATGGTCCGCGCCCCAAGCATTGTTCGCATCAAATGGGCATACACCCCAACTATCGCGATAGCGGCATCGGCTTCGAACTCAAACGCGCGCAATGGCAAATGGTGCGTCATCAAGGTCTCGACCACATCACCTGGACGTTCGATCCCCTGCTCAGCCGCAATGCCCATCTCAACATCGCCAAACTCGGCGCAGTATGCAGCGCCTATCGCGAATCGGAATACGGCGAACTGCGCGACGGTCTCAACGCCGGTCTGCCCTCCGACCGCTTTCAAGTGGATTGGTGGATCAATTCCCGCCGGGTGGAAAAACGACTCAGCAAACGCCCGCGCCCAACGCTCAAACTGACTCATGTGTATCGCAGCGGTTTGGAACTCTTTTACGCGCCTCAATTCTCAGACGCAGGCTTGATGCGGCCACCCGAGCATGTGCCTCCCTTTGAGGAAAGACTCCTGCTGGTGGAGATCCCCACCAACTTTATGGAAATAAAATCCAAAGACTTCCCCCTTGCGCGCGACTGGCGTTTCTTCAGCCGTGAACTGTTCGAGACAGCGTTTGCCAAAAATTACATCGTCACCGATTTTGTGTTCGACAATAACGAAGGCAGTCCGCGCGGAATGTATGTGCTCACACATGGCGAGAGTACATTGGATGAATTTGAGTAAGCGACCTTGAAGGCGTGGCATGAAATAAACGATTACGCCAACCCTTCAGGTTAAACGCATAAGACGCCCTTGCGAGCGCCTTAGCGGTTGGATGGAAGAGGATCGAGAAACCTTATCAGGAGGGATAAGGACTATCTCCAAACAGAGGTGTTGTTGTTGCTGTCGCTCATGGCAGACATGCCCACAGGGTGATAGGTCGGTTCGGGGCGGTTGGCGCCGTGAACAGGCATCGGGTTGGGGCGAGGCTGCGGCTTGGGCGCCGGGCGCGGGTCATTGCGAAAGGGTGGCTTCACTTCCTGCCGCTGAGTCGGTGGAACGGTCTGGGGGTGAGGCGCAGAGTAGGTAGAGGCTGGGGTGTTGCGATAGTTCGCGCTGCGGTCATGCGCATCCGCCAGCGTGAAGAGACGCTCCCCCGCAACTGAGAAAGTTCCGATCAGCAGAACGCGGATCAGCCAGACCATGCACGCCACAAAAATGGGGACAATGGTTTTCATGGCTTCCTGCCCAACAAGCCCGCCGCCGACGGCATTGTGATTTTGAATGGCAACGGAAACACCCCACCAAGTGAGCATGGCATTGAAGGCGGCGGCAAGCAGCCAGGCGCCAAAGAGATACCAAACCTCGGCGGGTTCATCGCGCCCCGTTTCGGGGGTGAAGATGCGGGCGATGCCGGCGAAGTCAATGGCGCAAAAGGCAAACGCCAGCACAGAAGACCAGTACATGCCCATAAATTTTAGATCACCGAGCGCATCGCGCAGGGCGAACGAGGTAGTGCCAAAGTTAAAGGACTCGAATGCCAGCAGGGCGCACAGGATTATGCCGCCAAAGATCGCGCCGCGCTTGAGCGACATGTTCTTCAGCAAGGGCATCAGTTGAAAATGGAAGGAACGGTTCATGGGAAACTCTCCTTTTTGGAACCAAAAACAAAAACAAATATCTGAAGTTGAATATAGAACATTTGTTCTAATTTGTCAAGTTAACGTTTATTACAGGAGAATTGCATGAATGACGGCTCCCCCATGAAGCAAACTTCCGAAGTCTTAAAGACTTCGGAAGTTTTTCATTCAACGAATCTTAATCGCGGCTGCGCATGCCGGCGATCAGCATGACGTAGTACAGCAATTGCAGGATGGCGGTGACCAATCCGGCGACATACGTCAGCGCGGCGGCAGTGAGCACATTGCTGACGCCGCGCATTTCACCCTCAGTCTGGATGATGCCGCTTTCGGCAAGCATGCGCTTGGCGCGGGCAGAGGCGTCAAACTCCACAGGCAGGGTCACTAGCGCAAAGAGCGCGCCGCTGGCGAAGACGATCACGCCCAGCCAGGCGATCTGCAGCCATTGCAGGAACAAACCGATCATGATCAGGAGCCAACCAAGGTTGGAGCCAATGTTGACGAGCGGCACCAACACGCCGCGAAACTTGAACGGGAAGTATCCTTCGGCAGCCTGCTGGGCATGACCAAGTTCATGGGCGGCGATCGCCAAAGACGCCACCGAAGCCCGGTTGGCAACACCTTCTGAAAGATAGACGGTGTTGTTGCGCGGGTCGTAGTGGTCAGTCATTTCGCCGGGGGTGCCCTGAATTTGGACGCCATACAGCCCGCTTGAGTTGATCAACCGTTTGGCGGCTTCGTAGCCGGTAAAGCGGCTGCCAGCAGCCACGCGGCTCCACTTGTTATAGGCGGCCTTCACATACCACGATGTGATCGCCATCAAAATGAAGGCTGGGATCATAAAGATCAGGTACATGGGGTCGATGAAAAACATGTCTTTCTCCTTCTTGTTATCTCTCGTTACATTTTCATTGTTTCAAATTACTGTCCAATCATTTCCAACAGGAGCCGAACGGCTTCATCAAGCTGCGGGTCACGGTCTGCCTTGCGGTCTTCTTCCGTCAGTTCCACCGGATAGTCAGGCGTCAAACCAATTTCGTGGATGGTCTTTTCATTTGGCGTAAGCCACTTGGCAATGGTAATCCGCACGGCGCCATTATCTCCAGAAAGAGGAATCCAGTTTTGGACCGAGCCTTTGCCGTAGGAGATGGTTCCAAGCAGTTTGGCGCGGCCGGAATCCTGCAGGGCGCCCGCC
>JACAEP010000099.1 GCA_013388795.1 Chloroflexota bacterium
CTGTACGACCGCGCCATTGCCCATGACGGCAATCCTGTCGGACATGGTCAGCGCCTCTTCCTGATCGTGGGTGACGTAAATGAATGTGATGCCAAGCTGCTGTTGGAGAGCCTTCAACTCAAGCTGCATTTCCTTGCGGAGTTTCAAATCCAACGAGCCAAGAGGCTCATCCAACAACAACACATCCGGGGTTTTGACAAGCGCGCGCGCAACCGCCACGCGTTGTTGTTGACCGCCGGAAAGCTGCTTCGGACGGCGACGCTCCATGCCAGTCAATTGCACCATCTCAAGGGCGCGCCCGACGCGTTGCTTGATCTCGTCCTCTTTTGCGCCTTCCATTTCGAGACCAAAAGCGATGTTCTGAAAAACGGTCATATGTTGGAATAGGGCATAACTCTGGAACACCGTGTTGACCTTGCGTTGAAATGGCGGCGTGTGCCCCATGGCTCTCCCCTCAATATACACCTCGCCTTCGGTAGGCCACTCGAACCCCGCGATCATCCGCAGGGACGTGGTCTTGCCGCAACCCGAAGAACCCAGCATCGAAAAGAATTCGCCGTTCTTGATCTGCATGGTGACATGATCAACAGCGTTCAGCTCATTCCCTTCCGGCGTTATGAACTTCTTGACAACATCTCGTAACTCAACGGCAAATTCACTGGTCATCTATCTTCTCCGTCATGAAAATTGGACTTCCGAATTCAGGAAGTTTCGTTACATGGATTTGTTGATGTCTGCCAACACGTCGCCTAAACGGTCAAGTAGTGCATTCATCTGATCATATGACACCACCAAAGGCGGTTCGATACGGATAGTTTGGGCGCTGGTCAGGGTCCCAGCCACGAGCACGCCTCTTTTAAACAAGCCAGACGCCGCCTTGTAGCCTGTTTCAGGGTTTTTGAAATGCATCCCGATCAACAACCCCCTACCCGTGACTTTTTCAAAAATTTTCGGGTATTTTACAACAAAATCCTGCAATTTCGGCATTAAGTATGCGCCCTTTTCCGCCGCCTGCTCCCACAATTTTTCGCGCAAGGTGACATGAATCGCCGCAATTGCCGCCGAACAAGCCAATGCGCCGCCGCCGGTGGTGGTGGTGTGCATGAACGGGTTTGGATACATCATCGGGTGATAGATCTCTTCTGTGGTCGTCACCGCGCTAATGGGCATCACACCGCCGCCAAGAGACTTTGCCACGGTCAAAATATCAGGGGTCACGCCCCAATGTTCAACGCCCCACAGCTTCCCGGTCCGACCCAGACCCGTTTGTACTTCATCCGCAATTAATAACACACCATGCTTCCTGGTCGCTTCGCGGATTCGGGGCCAGAAATCGTCAGGCGGAACAATCGCGCCCGACTCGCCTTGAATCGGTTCGAACATCACTGCGGCTACACCAACACCTACTTTATCGCATATCTCCAGTTGTTTCTCAACCGCTTCCGCATCGCCGAATGGAACGTGATAGACCTGCCCGGAATACAAATTCCCCATTGGCGCGCGATAATCTGATTTGCCCATCAAAGAAAGCGAACCCATTGTCTTGCCATGAAAGGCTTTGACACCGACAATAAACGCGGATTTTCCGGTATGGAGTTTGGCAATTTTCATCGCGGCTTCGTTGGCCTCGGTGCCGCTCGCGCCGAACCAACTGTATTTCAAATCACCAGGGGTGATCTCCGCCATAAGTTTTGCCAAGACGCCGCGCAACGGATCAAGCAATTCCTGCGAAGGCATGGGAGAGCGGTCCAATTGGGCTTTGACCGTCCTCACGACATCGGGGTGACTCCAGCCCAGGTCCATCATGCCGTAGCCGCCGAGAAAGTCGAGATATTCGCGCCCCAGCACATCTTTGAACACTGCGCCGGAACCGCCCCACTCCACTGCCGCCCAATCGCCAGACTCAGTCACCGACTTGCGATATTCCAACCAGTTACGGTTGTAATACTCTGCAAAATTAGTCGTAGACTCTTCAATGATCTTGTGAGCCTGCTCCGGGGTTGGGAATTCATTTTTCTGAATCCAATCCATCCAGTGTGATGAATAATCCAATGCGTCTTCGTAGTCAACCGCCATGCATATTCTCCAAAAGAATTTTTTATTTCACCACCAGCACAGGCGCCGGTGAATGATGAACCACTTGTTCCGCCACGCCTCCCAGGAGGGCATTTGCAAACCCGCCTTCGCCGCGCGAGCCCATGACAACCAGGTCAGGTTTCAACTCGTCAATGGCGCGTAGGATCGCCTCGGCAGGAGTTCCCTCCACCGCAACAGCAGAAACCGCAATCCCTTCGGCTTTGAAGCGCTCTGCCACTTCGGCTACAACTTCTTTGGCGTCTTCTTCAAGGGCGCTCTAATATTCTTCCAGCATCATGGCGGCGCGTTTTCGCAGAGAAGGAACCGGATGAAAGGCATACATCACATCCACGCCAGCGCCCAGCGATTTCGCAAGGTCAATTGCAAAGATAATCGTCTTTTCGGCATATTCAGAGCCGTCAGTCGGTAATAGAATTTTCTTGATCATGGGAATTCCTTTCTATGCCTCAACCTCAATCGGCACTTCCACATCCGGACGATCCTTCTTGACGAATTTCCGCAGGAATGGATACAGGATCGGTCCAGTGGCAATCGCCGCAATCGAGAGATACAATGCGCTGATGCCTTCCTCTTGAATCGTGCTGACGATTGCCAGAGTCAAAACCGCCAACGGGAAGAGGGTTACAAGGAAAATACCAAACCAGCCTCCGGGAATTTTATAAGGGCGCTTCATTTTCGGGTATTTGATGCGGAAAGCAATCAACGCGGCAAATTCCAACATCAATGCAGCCGAGTACACAATCACATCCACCACCACAAGACTGGCGAATGCGCTCAGGGTAAAGAAGGAATAGATGGCGGCGCACACAATGATTGCCACCCAGGGCGTTTCAAATTTCGGGTGCATCTTTGTAATGGCGTTTGGCAGGTAGCCATCCTCTGCCATCACAAAAGGCAGGCGCGAGATGGAAAGTAAAAGCGCATTGAATAGACCGACCGCACTTACCAAACCGCCGATTGCCAACCACGCCCCCAACCACTGACCGCCGATCTGCGCCGCCACTTCGGGGAAGTAACCCGCCGTCCAGCCGCTCCAATCGGTGGCGACGGCAAGCCCTGCCAACACCGGAAGGAGATACGCCAACGTCACCAGAGGAATGGTCAATGCAAGCGCGCGCGGGTAGTTTCGCTTTGGGTTATCAATTTCCTCGCTGACGGTCGAAACGCCGTCCCAGCCGAGATAGTTCCACATGACCACGAACAAGCCGACCCCGAACGCGCCGAGAAATGTCGAATCGGGCGGGATGAACGGCTCCCAGACTTTGATGGGGTTTTGAATCAGGCGGAAAATACCGATGACCGACATGACCAGGAACGGCGCGAGGATAAAGACGCCGAACCAGTTGGACGAATCGCCCACCGTCTTCGAGCCGCGAATATTGATGGCGGCGAAAAACCAAATGACGACGAGTGTCACCGCCCAGTGAACCCATTCATTCTCCAGCGCGTGAACGTCGAATTGCTGAACGAGAAGCGTGGAAAGATAATCGGCGAACAGTACAGGGTAGATTGCCATATCCACAAAAGAGGTGACCCAACTCCACCAGCCTTCCTGAAACCCCCAAAACGGACCAAGCGCCTTTTTGACCCAGGCATAATAGCCGCCCTCCACCGGCATTGCGGTAGAGAGTTCCGCCACCATCAAAGCGGTCGGCAGACTCCAAATGATCGGGGTCAATAGAATCAAAAGCAGACTCATTCCCGGACCCGACCAGCCGATCAAATCCTCCAAGCCATACGCGCCGCCACTGACGGTGAAGAACATGATCATCACCAGCGGCAGCAATCCCAATCTGCGGGTGATGACGCGGACTGGAACATGACCATTATTTGTAGTTACTTCAGCCATATCGCCTCCTATCTCGCCTTGACTTCCGACCAGTAGCGCTCATACAACTGCGCCGCAGATTCGGTCACTCGTTTTACCAGTTTCGCGCCGAGTAACGCATCCTGAGGGGGATTGGATGCTAAATTGGAACTATACGCTTCATAAAATTGCGGGTCGTTTTCCTTTAGATAATCTAAAGCAGCGTTGTTGGGAGTTGAATAGGGAAAAGCCCTGATCAATTCCGCACCGGCTTCGGCAGAGAGGGCATAATTCATAAACGCAATGGCAGCATCGGCATGAGGCGCGTCTGCTGGAATCGCCATGTTATCGAACCAGATCCCGGCGCCTTCCTCTGGCAGGGTGTAAACAATATCCGGGTTGGCAAATGCGGCAATTGCCGCATTGCCGCTGTACATGACACCCACCCATGCCTGCCCTGAAAGCAAATAGTCCTCCGGCGTTTCCGCGTCGAAAGCCACGATACCCGGAGCAAGTTCGAGTAATTTATCGCGCGCCTCCCCGAGCCGTGAAGCGGAGGTCTCATTATTATCGTAACCGAGGGTTTGAAGCGCAATTCCCATCATCTCACGCGAGTCGTCCAATACAACGATATGGCCGGAAAGTTCGGGGCGCCACAGATCCTCCCAGCGTGTAATCGGCTCGACAACCTTGGTTGTATCGTAAGCAATGCCGGTTGTGCCCCACAGATAAGGGAGGCTGAATTTTTCATTGCGCATGGCAGGGCGGCGTCCGCTGGTCGCGCCGCCGGGGTCGAAATACGGGTTAAGAAACGCCGCGTCCACATTGGTGTAATTGGGGATCAACTCCAGGTCGAGAGGTTGCAGCGCATCCGCCGCGATCAATTCCTCCACGGCGTAATCGCTGGGAAAGATCAGGTCGTAGTGTCCCGGTTTATCGCGCAAGCCCGCGAGCATTTCTTCATTGGTGGCATAAGTCTCCAGGCTCACCTTCACGCCGGTTTTGGATTCAAAGCCCGCGATCAATGCCTGGGGGACATATTCGGAAAAGGCGTACAGATTCAATTCCGAAGATGTCACAGCCGGGGCGGTAGGCGCGCACGAAACCAGCGCCAGCGCCAGGATTACAAAACACATTACATGCTTCATGTCCTTCCTCCTCTCGAACAAAAAATGATTAGAACTTCCTGCTCCATTCTTTGGGCCATCTCTCCACAACAACTTTTTTCTGTGTGAAGAATTCCACCGCATCCATACCTTGACCATGCATATCACCGAAGAAACTTTCCTTCCAGCCGCTGAAGGGGAAGAACGCCATCGGCGCTGCCACACCGATGTTGATCCCAATATTGCCTGCATCGGCTTCATAACGGAAACGGCGCGCCGCATTGCCGCTTGTAGTGAACAAACTGGCTTGATTGCCATACTGTCCGCTATTCACTAATTGGATAGCATCCTCAATAGTATTGACGTGCATGAGACTGAGCACCGGACCGAAAATTTCAGTGCGGGCAATTTCGCTTCCCGGCTGGACCTCAGACAGAATCGTCGGTCTGACGAAGGAGCCGCCCTCGTAGCCTTTGATTTTCGTCCCGCGGCCATCCACAGGCACGCCCGCGCCTTCCTTGGCGCCGAGCGCAATCAACTGCTCCACACGCTGCATCGAAGCGGTGTTGATGACGGGACCCATCTGCACGCCAGAGTCCATGCTATAACCGACCACGCGAGACGAAGCCGCATCGCAGATCAATTCGGTGAACTCGTTCTTTGATTCGCCCACGGTTACAGCGAGAGAAACCGCCAGGCAGCGCTGACCCGCGCACCCGAAGGCTGAGTCGGCGACGATCTTTGTCGCCATTTCCATATCCGCATCCGGCAAAATGATGACGGGATTCTTCGCGCCGCCTTGTGCCTGAAC
>JACAEP010000352.1 GCA_013388795.1 Chloroflexota bacterium
CGACGGCTTCGCCCGCGAGACGACCGAGAAACTGGCCAACTGGAATCCCTACGACCAAAACGCCTCCGCCGACTTCTTCGACCCCGAATGGATGTTCGGCATCAGAGAAGGCTTCGACATCGTTATCGGTAACCCGCCGTATGTCCGGCAGGAGGCTATCAAGGAGTTCAAGCCCCGGCTCCAAGCGCAAGGCTATGAATGTTTCAACGGGATCGCCGACCTCTACGTTTATTTTTTTGAGCGCGGGGTGAAATTGCTCAAGCGCGACGGGCTGCTCTGTTACATCTCCAGCAACAGTTTCCTGAACTCAGGTTTCGCCGAAGGCTTGCGCTCATTTCTCCAACAGCACACCCGCCTCCATCTCCTCATTGATTTCGCCGAGACCGGCGTCTTCACGGCGATTACCGAGCCGTGCATCATTCTGGTTTCGAGAGGCGGCCAACCCAACGAGGCCGTGCGGCTGCTGAAATGGAATGAAAACGATCCGGTAGATCAAGTGCCTGTAAAGGCCGCAACCTGTTTCATCACGCTGCCACAAAAGGAATTTCGCTCGGACGGCTGGCGACTGGAATCGCCCGCCGTGCTCCGTCTGCTGGAAAAACTCCGCGCTGCTGGCAAGCCGCTGGGCGAATACGTCAATGGCCGGTTCTACTACGGCATCAAGACTGGCCTGAACGAAGCCTTTGTGGTCGACCGCGCCACGCGCGACCGGCTGATTGCCGAGCACAAATCTTCCGCCGAAGTGCTCAAACCGTTCCTTCGTGGCCGCGACATCAAACGCTGGCGGGTCGAGCCGCAGGACTTGTGGCTCATCTTCACGAGGCGCGGGATCAACATCAAAAAGTATCCGGCCATTTACGAACACCTCCTGCCGTTCAAGAAGCGTCTGATGCCCGGCGCGCCCGGCGGGAGGAAACCCGGCAGCTACGAGTGGTATGAAATCCAAGACAACATCGCCTACTGGCAGGAGTTCGAGCAGCCGAAGATCGTGTATCAGGACATCGCGCGATATTTCGGAATGGCGTGGGACGACAGCGGGTCGTATCTCGCCAACACCTGCTACTTTATTCCGCGTGCGGCAAAATGGTTGCTCGCAACTCTCCTTTCCTCAGCGATGCAGTTTTACGTCAGAAAGGTCATCGGCTCGGACGAAGGTGGATTTATTCGGCTCTTCTCGATTCACGTTGAGAAATTCCCCATCCCCTCGCCCTCGCGTGCGGAGCACGACGCGCTGGTGAAGCTGGTGGAGCGCATCCTCGCGGCGAAGCGTGCGGACGCGGCGGCGGACGTGTCGGCGTGGGAGCGGGAGATAGACGAGCGGGTGTACCGGCTGTACGGGCTGACGCCGGCGGAGATCAAGATTGTGGAGGAGGGCGGCAGAAAAGGATGAAGGATGAAGGCAGAAGGATGAAAGCGGACAAGGAAGCCGTGTATTAGACGGAGTTTTTCGTTAGATTGGAGGCGCAATGATCACAACACTAAGTATCGAGCGGTTCAAATCGGTTCGGCAAGTCGAGTTGAGTTGCCGGCGGGTCAACCTGTTCATCGGTGAACCGAACACCGGCAAGTCGAACATCCTGGAAGCGTTGGGGATGTTGTCGTGGCTGGGCTGGTCGGGCGCGAATCTCAAGAGCTTCGTGCGGTTTCAACTCACGCAGAATCTGTTTTACGATCACCTCACAGACGAGCCGTTGCGAATTGAGTGCAAAGGCGAGCCGAGCACGGCGTTGACGGTCAAGTTCGAGAAGGAACACTTCCAGTTCTTTGCCACCTCAGTGCAGTTCAATCAGCCAACGCAGGTTGCCACGTTTGACTACCGGGGAAATGGATCGGTCAGTCGGAGGCTGACAGAAGCGTTACCGGTCAAATTCTACCGGTATCAGCATTTGGAGAAGTATGAATCCGCTGAACCCGGTGCGTTGATTCCGCCACACGGCACGAACTTGTTTTCGGTGGTGTACGGCTCAAAGGCATTGCGCGAGTGGGTGGTTGAGTTGTTCCGTCCGTATGGCTTGGACGTTGTGTTGAAGCCGCACGAGCGAACCATGGAGTTGCAGAAGCGGCAGGACGGGGTCGTCATTGGTCATCCGTTTGCGATGAGTTCCGACACGCTCCAACGGATGCTGTTCTACAACGTTGCGATGGAATCGAACAAGGACTCGGTGCTGGTGTTCGAGGAACCGGAGGCGCATGCGTTCCCGTACTACACGAAGCATCTGGGAGAGCGGATAGCCGCCGATACCTCCAACCAATACTTCATCGCCACGCACAACCCCTATCTGCTGGTGGCGGTGTTGGAGAAGGCCAAGAAGGAGGAGGTCGCTGTCTTTGCGACGCAATACCGGGATTACGAGACGAAGGTGACTCCGCTCACGGAAGAGCAGATTAGCCGATTGCTGGATGCCGATCCGTTTCTTGGTTTGAAGGGCGTACTGGAGGCGGAGTAATGCTCTATGTGGAGTGTTACCCGGACGAGGTGCTGGCCCGGACGCTGGGAGTCCCGCGTCGAGAGGTGAAGCACGAGCACGGCAAAGGCAACATCACGAATCGGCTCAGCAAGCTACCGGCGGGTAC
>JACAEP010000133.1 GCA_013388795.1 Chloroflexota bacterium
CCAAGCAGCCCGGCGCACATGAAAATAAACGCGCCCGCCATAAGCCATAATGATAGTTTGTTTGTATTCATTTTTACTCCTAAAATCAAACTTATAAATTTGCAACAGGCGCTATTTTATGGATCGGCGCAAAAAATAAAATCCCCTTTCCGGGGTGACCTGAAAAGGGGATAAGAGTTTTGGTACTCATGGCGTGTTTTTACCGCCACCTCTTCCGCGCTGTGAACTGCAGGACCCACATCATCAGTCCGCTTACAACTGCGATGACAAGAAATAGAATCGTCCAATTGAAAGAAGATGAAGCGCCCGCTTCTTCTATGACCTCGGCTTGATCTTCGGTTTCCGGAACCGGTTCCTTCGCTGAGGGCGTTTCTATGATGCGGGCTTCGTCCGTGGCTTCAAGCGGAGCCGCCTCTTCCATGAGGGCTTCTTCGGTGGCGGCTGGAGCCATCTCTGCGGCGAAGGCTTCTTCAGTTGCCGGGCCTGCTTCCTGGGCGGGCGCGCCTTCGCAGTCTTCACACCCGCCTCCCATGCCAAATGCGGGCGCGGGGGCGGCGGCGTTTTCAAAACTTACAAGGGGTGATAGGGCAGTTGCAGATAACGAGAACAGAAAAAGAATGGATGCGAAGATGGTTGCAAGCCGGAAGATGGGATAACTGCGCGGCAGGGGCGGTTTGAGTCCCACCATTTGGCGGGTGAGGGTGAAATTGCGCGGCGCCTTGCGTTGTGGAAGTTGACGGAGAATGCCCCGGGCGGAGCGAAGGTTTCGCAGTGTCGACTCAAGTTCCGGGTCCGATTTGAGGCGCGATTCCATGCTGGCAGATTCGGCTGCATCCAACTGCCCATCCAGGTAAGCCGAGAGGCGTTCAATGTCGCGGAAATTTTTCATCGGGTATTCTCGCTGTCCAGACGAAATGAGGCGGGTAGAAGTTCCTCGAAGGAGCGCAAACACTCGCGCAGTCTTAATCGCGCGCGGGCAATGCGGCTCTTGATTGTTCCGATGGGAACTTTTGATGCGGCGGCGACTTCGGTGTAATCCATGCCTTGAATGTCTGCCAGCACGACCGCGGTTCTGAATTCGGTTGGCAGGGCGTCGAGGCAGTGTTGAATGGCGTGTTCGAGCTCGTCGGCTTCGGCTTTTTGGGCGGGGGTCATGCTTTTATCGGCGAGCCATTTGGGCGAATCCATTTCTTCACCGTCGCTGGTTTCGGGTTCAAGCGGGGTGGTGGGTCTTCTTTTTCGGCGGCGTAGTTCGTCGAGGCAGGCGTTGGTGACGGTGCGCAGAATCCACGCCTTGAACGAGCCGCCACGGAACGATCTTATGCTTTGAAATGCGGCTATGAACGCCTCTTGCGACGCATCTTCTGCCATGTCGTCATCGCCGAGGATGCGCGCGGCGGTATTGAAGACTGCATCCTGATAATGCAGGATGAGCGTGTTGAACGCGTTCAAGTCACCTTGTTGTGCAGAATGAATGAGGGCGGTTTCGTCCATAAGGTTATTTTACACGCTCTTTTTGACGTAACTATTGATTGCTCCTGGCGATGAAAATATAAAGCCATCTCCAGACCATTATGCCCAGCGCGTTCGAGCCGCCGAAGATGAGGGCGAAGAGCGGAAGTGCAGGCGCGCCCAACAAGGCTCCGCGCAGGATGACGGCGAAGGGAGCGGCGAAAAGCATAACAAGCGGAATGCGCAACAGGTTTTTCGGAATGGAGATTGCGCACGGGTCGAACAGCCCAAACCACGGGGCAAGCAGGAACCAGCCAAGCAAAGCCGGGAAGAAGACCGCCGCCATACGCGGAAGAAACGATAACTCGGTTTCACCGTGGGTGGCGAAACCAATAACAGTGAGGATGGACAAGGCGACGATATCGCCGAGGATGAGGGCTGTTCTTTTATTCATGTCTGCCTTTTAATACGATGCGAATGGGCGTGCCAAGAAAACCGTATTCGGCGCGGATCTGATTTTCGAGATAACGCATATACGTGAAATGCATCAGCGACGGTTCGTTGACGTAGATCATAAACGTCGGCGGGTCGGAGCGGACCTGTGTGCCGTAGTACATGCGCAAAGCGCGCCCGGCATGGGTGGGGTGCGGATGCGCGTCCTGCGCCTTGTGAATGATCTCATTGATCTTTGAAGTGGTCAGGCGCGCGAGGCGTTCTTCCTGTACCCGCAGCGCCATCGGCAGAACCTGATCCACACGCTGACCGGTCTTGGCGGAAATATACAGGATGGGGACGTAGGAGACGAAGTTCAATTCATCGAGAATCTTTTCAGTATAGGTGTCCATGGTCGTGCCGTCTTTTTGAACAGCGTCCCATTTGTTGACCAATACCACGCAGGATTTCCACTCGTCCTTGATGAAGCCCGCGATGTGCGCGTCTTGGGTGGTGATGCCTGTGGTGGCGTCGATCATCAACAACGAAACGTCGGCGCGTTCGATGGCTTTGAACGAGCGGATGACGCTGTATTCCTCCACGCCTTTTTCGATCTTACCCCGCCTGCGAATGCCCGCTGTATCGATCAACGTGATGGGCAAGCCGTCGAACTCGAATTTCATATCAATCGCGTCGCGGGTCGTCCCGGCAATCGGGCTGACGATGACACGGTCTTCGCCGACGAGCCGGTTCAATAAACTGGATTTCCCGGCGTTGGGTTTGCCCACGATGGCGATCTTGATGCTGTTATCCTCTTCATCTTCTTTTTGATCGGGGAAGGAGGCTACGAGCGCGTCGAGTAGGTCACCTGTGTCGGTGCCGTGGATGGCAGATATGGGATAGGGGTCGCCCAAGCCAAGTTCATAAAATTCCGCGGACGACTCGCGCCTTTCTCTAGACTCGCATTTATTGACCACCATAAAAATCGGCGGGATGAAGGAGCCGTCGGGGGTTTTCTTTTGCATACGACGCAGAATGTCCGCTACTTCCCGATCGGGTTCGGTTACGCCGTCTTCGCCGCTGGTGACGAAGAGCACCGCATCCGCTTCCTGGATGGCGGCTTGGGCTTGCAGGCGGATATCCCCGATAAAATCAGCGGAACCAACCGAGAGCGGAGTCCGACCGCCGTGAGTTGGGTCAATGCCGCCGGTGTCGATCACAGTAAAAGCGCGGGCATTCCACTCCGCGTCACCGAATAAGCGGTCGCGGGTGGTGCCGGGGGTATCGTCCACGATTGCCATGCGTTCGCCAACAAGGCGGTTGAATAACGTGGATTTGCCGACGTTCGGGCGACCAACAAGGGCAACAATAGGTTTCATGAGTTTATTTTACTTTATGGGGTTGGGCTTGGTATGGGCGTGCCGGTTTCCAGCGGGGTGAGCGCCACCTCAATGGTGTTTGGCAAGATCGATTCGACCACCACGTTTGCCGCCAGCGCTTCCACTGTGGGCGAGAGCTGATATGTTCCGGCGGCGAGTCCGGTCAGGTCCACCGTTACCCGCACCGATTGACGAGTGAGCGTTTCCAAAAGTGATAGAGGTCCTGAAAGGATGATATCTACATTAGTGGGCGAGATCTGCGCGTTCAGCCCGGGGCCCAAACCGACGATCTCGATTCTTTCACTGGAAATGGTAACGCTGCTTTCAATGGGCGATACTCCCGCCTGCACTAAAACAGTTTGTTCTCCGATCACAGAAATTCCTGCCGGCAGGCTGAGTTTTAGGCGAGTCGTAATATCATCCTGCGCATTTTGCAGGTCGAGCGGCTGGGTTTCCAACACGCCGGGCAGGCTGTTCACCAAGGCTGGGTCTTCCGAATAGATTGTAACCACCGGAGGCGAAACCGAAATATCCGTCAAGCGATAGCCGCTTGCCACGCGCCCAAGCGTTGTCACTTTAACGGCAACATCACGGTATCCGCCTTCCTGTGTCACCGGCACGCTCACTTGCACCGTATCTGGAGATACAGAGACGCCGCCGACGATTTGCCCGCGTTCATCCACTGCTTCGACTTTGACGAACTGATCGAAATCCTCACGGATGCGATTCAGATCGATGGAAACGCGCGCGCGGCTCACTTTTTGGACGTGGGACTGGGCGCCAGAAACGATCACTTGTACTGGCTCGAAGCTCGCTGGCCCTGCCTTGTACCCAATAGCCACCTCGCCAGAGACGCTCAAGTCCACATCCATCGACTTTGTGATCAGCGGTTCGAGGGTAAAGGTGATCGTTGCAGGTGAAGCCGAGACGATCTGAACCGGGCGCGCATTGACTTGAATTTGCAGATCCAATACGTGTTCGCCTGCGCTTAAACCAGAGACATCCAGAATTGCGCGCACGATCTGCGGGTCTGCTTCGATCAACGACCAAACCGAACTGGGGGCGCGCAAGGTGACCTCCACTTCTTTCAAGATCGGTTTGCTGAAAACTAGGTTCGAGGACTGCCCGATCACTTCGACAGGCACGGGGGCATCCATGGCGCGTGTTTGGTCCGGGTCTGCAGAGGTAACCGAAGAGATCCACACGGCAACTGCCAGCGCCAATGCCCAAAAAAATGTCCGATAATTTTCAGCGATCCAGCGCGCCATCGATAAAACCTAATCTTCCTTCCGGCGTAATTTGCCGGAGAACAAACGGCTGAACAAGCCGGCTTGAGGTTCTCTGCCTGTCGGGCGGAAGAATGCCATCAAAATATTCTCAAGGCGTTCCGGGTCGAGCCGGCGCAGCATTCTACCAGAATGTGAAATCGAAATGCCGCCCGTCTCTTCCGAGACGACAATGGCGATGGCATCGCTCACCTCCGAGATGCCAAGCGAGGCGCGGTGCCGCAAGCCCATTTGACGTTCGGGGGTGCGGTTCAAAATCCCGCTTGCAGAGAGCGGCAGTACGCAGGATGCCGCTGCAATTTTTGAATCAATGATGATCACGCCGCCGTCGTGCAAGGGCGTGTTCGGATAGAAGATTTGCAATAGAAGTTCCGAGGTGACTTTTGCATTCAATTGCACGCCGGTTTGAATATGCTCATCGAGATGATCCAGCCGCTGAATGACAATCAATGCGCCATGTCTTCGGGCGGAGAGCCTTGTTACTGCGCCTACCACGGCGTGCAGAGTCTCTTCAAGGTCGAGGTCTGCTGTTTTTCTGGCAACCGGCATGAAGGTCCCGGCGCGACCGATTCGTTCCAGGGTGCGGCGAATCTCAGGGGCAAAGATCACCGGCAGGGCAAGCAGCATCGCCGGAAGGGCGTTCCGCGCAAACCAGGAGAAGGCGGACAATTCCACCAAGCTTGTGATCAGCGTAATGGCAACGATCAGCATGATCATCCCGCGCAAAAGCGCCATGGCTTGTGTATCTCTCAGAGAATATAACAAGACAAAGAAGATCAGCGTGACGAGCATGATGTCCAGTACGCTCAACCAGCTGACCCGTTGAAAGATGAAAAAGAGATTGTTCAAAAACTCTGTCACGGGCAAAAAACATATCAGGCTTTTTAAGCCAGGAACCGGGTCAGGGTTGACCCGCTGCATGGCAGATAGGCCGGGTTAAATGGGGCGCAGGACACGGTCCTGCCTTAATTGTTTGAAGAATAACACACTCCCGGCTGACGCGGCTTCCGCGGCGGCTTCCTGCCAGGCTTGCACGCCAAGGCTTTCCGGGGTGCGCTTTTCATAGCCAAGTTTTTGCCAGAGCGATTCTTGCGCGCCAAGTTCATCCATTGGAAAAATCAGCGACGCTTCGCTTTGCAATTCGGCAGATGCGTTTTCAACCCCTTGGACCAGGGCCTCCAGCGCTTTTGCCTTGTCGAGGTTTTCTTCCAAGAAGATATCCGTTGTGCGTGTGACCAGGTTTTCTACCTGCCAGCCGGCAACACCCATTGCATGACTGTCCACAAGCAGCAGCATATACGCTTTGTCGCCAAAACTTTCCATCACTTCATCAACCGTCATTTTGCGTTTTCCTTTGCTTAAACGGGTGATCAATTCTGCGATGGAAGCCGCATGTTTGGGCTTGCCTCGTTGGGTGGATAGTTCGCCGCCGCCTGCCGGTTTTCTGACCTTGACTGTATCGGCTGGGGCTTCTTGTGCGCCGGGTACGATCTCTTTCCATGCTTCATTGACTTGCTTCCAAAGATCGTCATACGAACCGGTGTTCGTAATCACGATATTGGCCATATTCACTTTTGCATTCTGCGATGATTGCAAGCGGACTCGTTCCTGCGCCTGGTCGCGGGTAAAACCGCGTTTTCGCATCAGCCGTTCCACTTGTATCACCTCCGGCGCATTCGTAACCCAGATCGAATCGCACACTTTGCGCAAGTCTCCCTCAAGCAGTTTGATCGCTTCGATCACGACCACCGGCTGGCTGGCGCGTTTGATCAGTAGTTCTGTCGCCTGACGTACCAACGGATGAACGATGTCTTCCAGCTGCCGCATGGCTTCCGGGTCTCCAAATACCAGGTTGCCGAGTTTCTTACGGTCAATTTCACCTTCACGGTTGAGCAGCCACTTCCCGAATTTATCGATCACCGGTTGAAATCCGGGCGCGCCTTTGGCATAGGCGCGATGAGTTAAAGCATCTGCGTCGATGGTGTACGCTCCTAAATGCTCCAACATGCGCCGCACCACACTTTTCCCGGTGGCAATATTTCCGGTTAGACCAATCACAAATTTTCCATGCAGGCTGCTCAAGGGGAATTCCTCATATTCTTCATGCAAAGTGGATTTCCTTCAATTTTAATGTCTTTTCCATAAATGTCCACCTTTCAGAGTTGACTCTACCTGCTTCCAAGAGTATGATGACCGAACTTCAGGCTGGTCGGGCAATCGCGGTCCTGCGTTGACGGGATCGAGGAAAGTCCGCACTCCTATAGAGCACGGCGTCGGAGAGTACCCCGGGGCGGGGAAGCCGCCGAGAGGCGCGAACCTGCCGGAATTGGGCCACAGAAACAAACAGCCCCGCATTACGCAGGGTGATGGTGAAAAGGTGGTGTAAGAGACCACCGGCGCGCGCAGTAATGCGAGCGGCCAGGTAACCCCCGCCGGGAGCAAGGCCAAGCAGGGACGATTTCGTCTGTGGACGATGGGAGGCTGCTCGTCTCCATACGCACCCTTCCCTCCTGTGGGTTGGGTCAGTCCCGGGTAGGCTGCATCGAGCGGTGTGGCGACGCACCGCCCAGAGAGATGATTGCCCACGTGGAGTGATCCGCTGGACAGAATGCGGCTTATAGACCAGCCTGAAGCGCTTGCCTCGAAATTACTCAAAGGCCTTTGTGTATCTTAATGGGATGAAGAACTTAAGGATGACAAAACAGCCTGCGTGGTGGATGGCGATTTTTATTACCTTCATGCTTGCCTGTAATCTTGCCACCGCCTCTACCCCGACCCCAGACCTGCTGGCTACCTTATCAGCCGCGACACCATCCTTAGCAGACTCTACTTCTCAACCAACCCTATCGGTTATACCCGCCAGCGAACCGACCGGCAAAATCGTTTTCGTTTGCCAGATGTTTAAAGCGCAGGCCAGCAATCAAATTTGTATCATCAACGCCGATGGCTCTGGTTTTCGGCGCTTAACCGCTGATACTACACGCCAACATTATTATCCTTCCATGTCGCCAGACGGGAACAGTGTCGTCTATGCCGCTTTTCGTGAACCGAATATTTACGAAATCTATGAAATGGATATTGCTAGCGGTATCATTACCCAGTTAACCGACCGCCTTGGCAACCTCAACGGACCTGAAATCTCCCCCGATGGTCAATTGATCGCTTTCAAACTTTCAACCGCAGCCATCCATCAAATTTGGTTGATGAATCGCGATGGGACCAATCCGCAGCCCATTCCCAATGCTTTCGGCTGGGACCCGACCTGGTCGCCGGATGGTTCTTATATTCTATTTGCGTCCAATATGCAAGGCGCAGTTCAATTGTACAGAATCAGGCTCGATGGCAGTGAACTGCAAAAAATCAGCGACCTGCCTGCGATCCGGGGCAGAAGCGACTGGTCTGCCAATGGGCAATTCATCGTCACGTATTCGGGTCAACCGTGGAAGCGCGACGTCTATGTGATGAATACGGATGGTTCCCATCCCCGCATGCTCACGCCAAACGGCGGTAATTCGCAGGGTCCATCCATCTCCCCGGATTCGCAGTGGGTGGCATTTACTTCATACTTTGATAACTATGGCGACGATCATGGTTGCGAGATTTACATTATGCGTGTGGATGGCGCTGACCTTCGGCGTTTGACAAATAATGATTACTGTGACTATCAGCCGCGCTGGGGACCTTAATTATCTGGATGCCTTCAAGTCTTTCAAATTCAATTGGTACGTAATGCGTCCATTGTATTCATTGGGTTCGTATGTGAAAAGCACATCCACACGCGGCGGCATGGATTTGTGCCAGTTGCCCAGTTTGAAGCCAATGGCATCATGGGTGACGCCTTTTTCATCTTCAAGGGAAAGTTTGAGATGTTTGCCATCTGCTCCGATGACGCGCGAGTTCTTGACTTTGACATTACGCGCCACGAACGAGGCTTCACGATTTCCATAGCCGGTCGGTTCGAGATACTTCAATCCTTTCTCGTACACTTCGGGGCGCATTTCGGATAAGTCCACTTCCGCATCTGCTGTGACGGTGGGCTTAAGGTCGCTTCCAGTAAGTTTTTCTGCAGCGATGGCTTTCAAACGGGCGGCAAGTTCTTCGATATTTTCATTCTTTACCGTAAACCCGGCGGCGGCGGCATGACCGCCATGCCTGACGAGCAAGTCTGCGCATTGGTCGAGGGCATCGGTGATGTGAAACTCGGGAATGGAACGGCAAGAGCCGCGGGTTTCCTCCGCGCCTTTGGAGGCAACGATGGCGGGACGATAATATTTTTCAGTGAGGCGCGATGCCGCGAGACCAACCACGCCTGAGTTGAAATCTTCGTGGGCAGCGAAGAGCAGGCGCGCATTTGGGTCGTCGTGTAGGGCGATCTCTTCGGCGCGGGTCTGCATATCGCGCGTAATGCGTTGACGTTCACGATTTTGCATATCCAATTGCTGGGCGAGTTCGCCAGCCCGGAAAACATCGGTGGTGGTTAGCAATTCGAAGGCGGCCAATGCTTCTTTCAATCGTCCAGCCGCATTCAAGCGAGGGCCAAGCATAAAGCCAATGTGACCGGCGTTGACTTTTCTCAAAGCCAATTCTGAGACGGCTGCTAATGAAAATAGTCCCTGGCGCGTGGTTTGTTGCATTTGACGAAGCCCTTTTTTGACCAGTACGCGGTTTTCACCAGTGAGCGGGGCAAGATCGGCAACCGTTCCAAGGGCGACCAGGTCCAGCAACGAGTTAAGCATAACCAGAGATGAGTTGTTTGTCTGCTTCGCTGCTCTTCCATCTTCCTTACTAAATAAGGCTTCGGCGATCTTGTAGGCAATGCCCACGCCCGCCAGATCTTTATCGGGGTAGGCATCGCCGTGGCGTTTGGGATTAATGACAGCCAGGGCCGTGGGCAAATGATCAGCATCGGGGTGGTGATGGTCGCTGATAATCAGATCCAAGCCGATGGTTCGGGCATGAGCCGCCTCATTTGGCGAGCGGATGCCGCAATCCACAGTGATGACCAGCTTGACTCCATCCGCTTTTAATTCATCCAGGGCGTTGTTGTTCAGCCCGTATCCCTCTTCGAAGCGGTTTGGGATGTATCCGCGCACATCCGCGCCGATTGATTTCAACGCTTCGACGAGCAGGGCGGTGGCGGTGACCCCGTCCACATCATAGTCGCCGTAGATGGCGATGGGTTCGTTGTTTGCAAGCGCATGTCGGATGCGCTCTACTGCTGTGGACATATCCGTCATTTGGAAAGGATCGGTATTGAAATTGGGTTCGCCGCGCAGGAAGGCGCGCGCGCCCGGATCGTCGGCGTAGCCGCGATTAAACAGCGCCTGCCGTAAAAGCGGAGGAAAGGCGGATAAGGCAGAATCCGCTTCGGGCGTGATGCGAGGCAAAATGTTCCAGCGTTTCTCCTGTGCCATGAGTGTGAGGAGTATAAACCAGTCTAGAGTCTGCTGGAAGGGTGTTGTATAATCTTAAAAGGAGACTTGTATGCGCGCCTTGATGCCGGATGAAAAAGCTTCGACCGTGATGTTATACACTTCCACCATGTTGATTCGCGGAGATATTATTTTGCGCGAGAATATGCGTGTGAGCATTTGGCCGCGGACGCAGGGCGTTCCGAATTTCATTCATTTGTTCAATGTAAATATCATTCAGATCGCGGGCGCGACGCCGAAGACCTACGCGCGCAGCGAGACATTTGTGCCGACGCCAAGTGTGATCGGTTTTCATCTCGCGCCCCCTGCGCAGGAACCGTTGGATTACGATTCGTCGGAGGTGAACCGCAAGATGGAGCCGGTGCATGCGCTGGCAGGCTCTTTCGAGATCAAGGCAAAATTACGCATTTCAACCGCCACTGATTTTTCGGCGAGTCTAGATGTGATGAATTCGCCCTGGATCTCGTTATACGAGGCGGATATTTCGAATCCATATTTTCAGCAGCTGCATGTGAGTGTGCCGATGTTGCTGGTGCGGCCGAATCATATTTTGATCAATCTCTAATAGCGAAGCCGTCAATTTTCATGATGGATGAATTTTCGCTGACCACCCCTGCGCTTTTGTTCCCGACCGTGTCACTGTTGATGCTGGCGTACACCAATCGTTTTTTGACGCTTGCCACCATTATCCGCAATTTGAATGACCGCTACCACGATCGTCGGGATCAGAATCTGCTGGCGCAAATTGACAACTTGCGTTATCGCGTTTATTTAATACGCAATATGCAAATTTTTGGCGTGCTTAGTTTGTTGATGTGCGTGATCAGCATGTTTGCATTGTTTGCTGGCTGGGGCGCTGGCGGGGTTTGGAGTTTCGGCATTGCGCTGGTGTTGATGATCGTTTCTCTTGGGATTTCTTTGCGGGAGTTGCAGATCTCAGTGGGGGCATTGGATCTGTTATTGACCGATCTGGAAAGACATGAGTGAATTAAGGAGTTAATTTAACCCACGGCACATCCACCGGCAGCCCGCGTTCATCATTGCCTGGCAGTAACGCTCGGCGGTCTGCGATCAAGATCGAGTAACGTTCTCCCGGTAAAACATCCAACGCAACCAGTGGGCTGCCAACACATTCTGTTGGAATTTGACATTCGGTGGCTCCGTAGTGATACTCTGTCGGCGCATTGGTGAGGCGGGCATAGAAGACATAAGTGCCGGGGGCTGGAACTGCCATGTCCAGTGGCGGAGAAGTTGGTAAAAGCGGAGCCGTGTGCGTCCCTGCTGACATGAAGATGCCAATCGTCCGCCCGGTATAAACTTCCTGCGCATACAGGGTGGCAGAGAAGCCCGCCCCGCCCGCGCCCATGTTCAATGCAATCGTGACATATGCAGGCGTACCCTCGAATGTTGGCGATGGAACCTGGGTATAGAACGGCACAATGGTGGCGGTCAGAAAATGGTTGGGGTCCACTTTGGGAGGCTTGGTCATTTCCACCGATATGGGAGTTGGAATAGGTAATTCTTTCGTGGGCGGGGTGGTTGTGCAGGCGGTAAAAACAAGAGCGCCTAGAACAAGCGCAAAATAGAATGATCGTTTCATGAGGATTGTCCCTAAAGGTTTTGTTTACTAGATTTTATCGGTAATAAGCAGATGACTGTCACCTTAGTTCCATACAATCTATTATATAAACAATCCTGTATATAAACAATCTTGGCTTTTATAAGAACCAATTCCTGTATAATCTACATAATGTTTGAATTTGTCATTACAGCAAAAAACAACCGCGCCCGCGCGGGGGTCTTTTCCACGCCGCATGGTGAGTTGGTTACGCCGGTCTTTGCGCCGGTTGGAACACAGGCAACGGTCAAAACACTTACGCCGGATCATCTCAAAGACATCTCTGCGTCATTGGTTTTGAGCAATACCTATCATCTTTATTTGCGACCCGGCGATGAACTCGTCCGTGATATGGGCGGGCTGCACAAGTTCATGCAGTGGCATCGCCCCATGTTGACCGACTCTGGCGGCTTTCAGGTTTTCTCGCTGGCACAAACCCGCAAGATTGATGAAGACGGCGTAACGTTCAAGAGTCACATTGACGGCTCGACCCACCGCTTCACGCCGGAAAAATCCATCGCCATTCAAGAGAATCTCGGCGCGGATATCATCATGGCGTTCGATGAATGTGCCGACCCAAATGACCATGCCTACATCCAAAAAGCCATGCGGCGGACTCATCGTTGGGCGGAGCGTTCACTGAAAGCGAAGACCCGCCTCGACCAAGCCCTGTTCGGAATCGTGCAAGGTGGGGTGAATCCTGCACTGAGAACCGAGTCTGCCAAATTCATTGCGTCTCTTGATACGCCCGGCATTGCCATTGGCGGGCTTTCCGTCGGCGAGACCAAGCAGCAGATGCATGAGACGCTGGATGTAGTCACGCCTTTGCTGCCCGAAAACAAGCCGCGCTACCTGATGGGAGTCGGCACACCCGAAGACCTCATCAACGGCGTTTTGCGCGGCGTGGATATTTTCGACTGCGTCCTGCCGACTCGCCTGGCGCGGCATCATTCCGCCTTTGCGCCGGATGGACGACTTAATTTGATGAATGCCTCTTTTGCAAGGGACGAACGCCCGATTGATGAGAGTTGCGATTGCTACGCCTGCCAGACGTTTACGCGGGCGTACATCCGCCATTTGATCGTGGCAAAGGAATTACTGGCAGGGACCCTCATCTCCATTCATAACCTCCGCGCGTTGATTCGGTTGATGGAGCAAATCCGCGTTTATATTGCTGACGGCTCATTTGAAGGGCGCGCGCCTGAATTGTTGAATCAATGGTCTAACAACGCAAAACGGAAGATGGTTAATGGATAGATGGTTAATAGTGACTGGCGGAAGGATGGCGATGTCTCATGACTGTGATGAATCTTGACAGGTTGGATGTTTGGGTGAATGCAAAGGATTTTGCCGTGATAATTTACAGGGATGTGATTCCATGTTTACCCGCCGACGAGAAATGGAATTTAGCTTCCCAGTTAAAACGCTCTGCTCAAAGTGTTCCAGCCAATATTGCCGAAGGACATGGACGATATCATTATTTGGATAATGTCCGTTTTTGTTACATGGCGCGCGGGTCGTTGACTGAAACTCAAAGCCACATTTCCTTAGCTCACGAATTGGGCTTTTTGCCTGATGATATTTATAAACGGATAACAGATCATGCGGAATCTATTGGTAAGCAACTCAATAATTTTATTGCTTATCTCAAACGCTCCAAGCAGGGCGAAAAGGATTTCCCAACAGAGTATACTGTTCGGGAAGAAACAGAAAACTATGTTGTTAACAATTTAGACGAATCATCCGATAGCCATTAACCATTCTCCATTCTCCATTCTCCATTAACCATCCCCCATCTTATGAATCTCCTCCACGCCCTCATCCTCGGCATCGTCCAGGGATTGACCGAATTCATCCCTGTTTCGTCCACCGCTCATCTGTTCATTGCCAGCAGTTTGCTGGGACTGCCCGCCGATGACAGAACGTTTTCGTTCAACGTTATCATTCAATTGGGGACTGTCCTGGCGATGATTATCTTTTTCTGGCATGATATTTGGGAAATCACTTGGTCGTTCTTGCTAGGCATCCTGCATAAAAAACCGTTCGAGAACCTGAATGCCCGCCTTGGCTGGCTGGTGATCGTGGCGACCATTCCCGCAGGGTTGATTGGTTTGTTGCTCAATAAATTTGTAAAAGACATGTCTGGCGCCCCATTGTTTTGGGCGAGTATCCGCCTTTTGTTCACATCGATCCTGCTTGCGGTCGTGGAATACTTTGATAAAAAAAGCCGGACGCTGGAAACAGCCACCTGGTTGGATGCCCTTGCCGTCGGTTTGTTTCAGGTGCTGGCAATTTTCCCCGGCGCCTCCCGATCCGGCTCGACCATGGCGGGCGCAATGTTCCGCGGGCTGCACCGTTCTTCGGCGGCGCGTTTTGCATACCTAATGTCCGCTCCTATCTTGTTGGCGGCGGGGCTGTATGAGACAATCGAAGTGATCCTCCAGCCGAACACCACCGAATTTTTGCCGATCTTGCTTACAGGTTTTGTGACTTCGGGTATCGTCGGCTGGTTTGCCATCCGATGGCTCCTGGGTTATTTGCGCCAACATTCGCTATACGTTTTTTCCGCCTATTGTCTAATTGCCGGTATTGTTGTTTTCATTATTCGATAAGGATTAAGACTCATGCACACAAACGCCCTTCTCAAACTGCTTGTGGAAACTGAATCTCCTTCGCATGACAAATCCGCTGTTGACAATGTCGGCGCGATCATGGCGGAAGAATCCCGTAAACTCGGTGCGGAAGTGGCAATCGTCGCCAGCCAAAAAACAGGCGACCATGTGATTGCCCGTTGGGGCGGGGCGGGAAAACCCATCCTCTTTGTTTGTCATATGGATACGGTCTTCCCGCTTGGAACGATCAAAACCTTTCCGTATCGTGAAGCGGAAGGCAAGATCATGGGTCCCGGGGTGTCGGACATGAAAGCCAGCCTGGTCATTTCCCTGGCGTCTATTGAAGAAGCTATCAAACAGGGAGCGGAC
>JACAEP010000157.1 GCA_013388795.1 Chloroflexota bacterium
CAGGTACTTCAGGCAGTTGTTCAGATTGCTCTTTTGCCCAATTTGCTACGGTTTGATGGTGGACGCCCACTTGGCGAGCAGTTCGCCTCAAACCTGCTCCGTCAATATACAACTGGATTACTTTTTGTCGAATTGCTTGGCTATATCTTTGTGGCTTTTTCGTGGGCGTGTAACTATATTTACAAACGTAACAGCGATACCGTTGACTGCCTGCTTTTGTAAATCCAATCATGCGCTCTATTTTAACTCACTCAGTTCGCCACTCCCTTTATAACCATGGATGCCGCAACGCAAACATGGCATGGTTAAATTGTCCGTCATACGGTCAGCGGCGCGGGTTTGAATCGATCCGTCAGGATGAAGGCATTCCGCTGAAATATAACGTGATCGGACAGGAGGCGATTGGACCGGGCGGCTCCTTCTTTGCCATGCAAAAGCATCTCCTGCTGATGCATTCTTATGACAAACTCTTCTTTATGATACGATTCGCGCATGGATCATGCGGATCATGTCAACTTAATTGGTCCAGCCGTATTGGAACCGGGCGGCTCATGGGCAGACCTTGGGGCAGGGTCGGGCGCCTTTACCCTTGCTCTGCGCGAAGCGCTTGGTCTTGCCACGACGATCCACGCTGTGGACAAAGACAAATTGAGCCTTGAGCAATTGGAACGGGCGTATCAAACCCGTTTCGGAAGCGCTGATCATTTACAAATTCAAGCTGGGGATTTTTCACGTTCCATCCAGTTGCCCGCGTTGGACGGCATCATCGCCGCGAACTCGCTGCGCTACTTCAAAGATAGAGTAAAGATCTTGCAGCACATCAAGTCCTTTCTTAAACCCAACGGCAAACTCATCGTCATCAAATGCAATGTCGATTCGGGTAATCCGTGGGCGCCATATCCATTCACGTTTCAAACCTTCGGCAAGTTGGCGAAACAAGCCGGGTTTTCAGAACCACGCCTGCTTGCGGTTCATCCCTCCCGCTTTTTACGCGAGTTCTATTCCGCGCTGACGTTCAACATCACCCGACATACATGAATAAACGAAACACCCATCTTTTTCTACTTGTTCTTATTCTCGCAAGCGCCGCGCTTGCCCTTCTGCGCTTCGACTCTCTGCAGATCGGCGCCTCCTACGACGACGCCAAGTACATCATCCTTGCTGAAAGCCTTGCCAGCGGACAGGGTTATGAGCTGATCAACTTCCCCCGCCCGCAAATTGAGCGGAATTTTCCGCCGGGCTGGCCGCTTTTGCTTGCGCCGTTTACGCTGGTTTTCCCCAAAAATTACGACGCGCTCAAGATTGTTTCGCTTGCGCTTTGGCTTCTCTCCATTTCGTTGGTTTATAAACTGTTCTCGAAACGGCTGAGTTCTCCCTACCTTGAAATTCTCACCGCATGGGTGGCGTTAAATCCGCTGTTGATTGGAACCTCGGTCACGCTGATGTCTGAGTCGGCGTATTTGTTCTTCTCTCTGCTGGCATTACTAACTTTTGATAAAACCGGCGAAAAGAAATTCGACGGGCTCATCCTTGCCGCGGTTCTCGCGTTTTACACCCAACAAGTCCGCGCCATTGGGATTTCCCTCACCGTCTCATTACTCATTATCTTATTCCTCTCCAAACGCTTCAAAGAAATGGGAGTGGTTGTGTTTCTTTTCATAGTTGGATTCGCCCTGCAGAGTGGGTTCAACCTCCGCAATGGTGGGACGGTCATTTCGTCGGGGTATGAGGCGCAGGTGTTGGGCGGGTCGGCGCTGGAGAAGGTCGGTCAGGTTTGGTCGAACCTGATCGGTTATACAGACAGGGTTCTTACTGGTTCATTGATTCCAATCTTTGGCACGCGGTTGGATGAAATATTCGATGGCGGGTTCATCATCGTCAACATGTTGATCCTCGCCGTTCTTGTAACTGGGTTCTTTGCGGCAAAGCGAAAACTCGAATGGATGCATTTGTATTTCGTCATTTATATAGCGGGCATCCTTGCATTTTGGAATCCGCAAGTGGGGAGCGTGAAGGCGCGTTTTCTAATTCCCATTTTGCCGTTTCTGTATTTCTATTTTTTAGTTGGCGCAGCATGGCTTTCAGAGAAACTATTTGAGAAAAAACCGGGAAGCGCTGCACGCAGCGTTTTGGGGCTTGCGATTGTCATTGGGCTGATCCTTATGGCGCGAAATCTTTTAGACTGGCGCAATCCAATCCGCGAGCAGATAACGGATCTTTCGATTGGGGCAAGTTGGGTGGCAGAGAATTCCCCCATCAACTCGATCGTGATGGTCAACGAACCTGTGCCAGCCTATGTGCATGTCGAACGCAAGACGATTAATTTTCCAAAAAACGATCAGGATTTGCAAGCCTATCTTGATAATCAAGGAATTGATTACATTATCATATCGCCGCCTCTGCAATCGCCCAGAAACAATGATCTGGATAAAGATGTTCAAAACATTCTCTTTGAAATTTTGGGTTCACCGGAGTCTTTTGCGCTGGTGTTCGAGGATGACGCTAATAATGTCCGTGTTTTTGAAGTGGCGCCATGAACTAATGTTAGAATTGCTCGACTCAATTCTCAAAAAGGCGTAAGGACAGTAGTATGTCAACCGAGCCAAAAGCCGACTCACACCCCATCATCACGACACATTCATCCGAGTTTAAATTGGATGCCTATACCCATCTCTCGCCAGGCGAGATGGCTGTTTTTGTCGTTCATGTATTGCAAACTGAGTCAGCGCCGGTGGCGGTGGAAGAGATCGTCTCGACTTGTTTCCGTTTCTTCCCGCACAGTTTTGCGTTGAAAAACTATTTTTATTGGCCAGATTCTGCGCTGGTAACACGCCGTCTGCATGACGCGAAGGAGAAAGGGCTGCTCAAAGGGAATGCGACTGACGGATATGAGACGAAGGCGCAAGGCAGGCAGGTTGCCAAGCAAGTGGCAAAAGCCCTGGGGGTATCCCTGCCGGCGCGGCCCAAGGTGGAAGCGAGCGCCCTGCCTGTGGAGGAGAAGGAAGAAATTGCTCCTTCTGCGCCTGTAACTCGTGAAATTGAGAAACAAGAAACGAGGAAGAAGGAAGTTCGACAAAAGCAAAAAGCCACAAAGCCGGAGAAAAAAGCCGTTACTAAAAAATCAGGGATGCAGGCAAATCCTGGGAAAGAAAGCGCAGCGCGTGTGATCAAGACATCCGCGCCCGAGCCGAGGGAACAAGCCAAGACGGCGCCAAAGAAAACCGTCAACCCGGTTGTGAATGCAAGGGTTGAATTCAAGCAGAAGCCGGGCAAGGCTGCGTCCAGACCCAAAACGCCGGTTAAGCCGGTGGTTAAGCATGGGAAGAAACAAGGAACGAAGAAAGAAGGGGCGCTTGCGGCAAAACAGGAGATTAAGAAGGCGACCCCAAAGGGAGAACGGGTTGTCGAGAAGAATCAAAACATAAAAAAGAAGCAAGCAAAGGCAAGCGCGCAGCCCGGGCAATTGACAATAAGTCTCACTCCGCCAAAGGCGTGGAAAAAGGCTGAGACGCCAGCGCCCAAGCCCAAGGTCAAGAATGAGGCGCTGCCTGCGGTGGCTGCATCTAAAGAGGAGAAAGAGAAGGCGGCAAAGGTCATCAAGCAGGTGGAGCGTTCAGATGCATTTCGTTTGTATCGAGTCAATGGCAAACGCGCCCAGATCGGCGAGTTCGATTTTAGAAATATGTTATTTGCCACGATGGAATCTTCGCCGGAGACGTTGAAGCGAAATCTCGATCTGTTCAAGCGGTATGCGGGCATTCACTTCCGCGCGGATGTGATTGCGTTCCTTGATTTTTGTGAAGCGGCCTTTACAGAGTTGATGAAACCGAAAGCGAAGATTAAAAGGTAGATTTCATGGCAAGCAGAAAATTACAATACGCCGACCGCGTGGCCATTCAGCAGGCGGATCAGGCGATTCGAAAAGATATTTTTCGCGCGTTGGTCGAGGTCATCACCAATAGCAACGACAGCTACCTGCGCCTTGAGCAGGCAGGCTGGGCAGTGAGCGGCGAGATTTATATTGACGTGCTGCGGAAGCAAAAAAATTCAGTCGTGCGTGTGTGGGACATGGCGGAAGGCATGAACGACTCGCGCATGGATAAAGTGGTAGGCACATACGGCGAAGCCACCAGCGGCATCAAGGAAGATAAAAATGTGCGCGGCATGTGGGGGCGCGGGCTCAAGGATTCGATCTTTGGCTTGGGGCATGGCTATGTGCGCTCGTTCAAGGGCGGCAATTTCTATTCGTGCTCGCTGCTAATCAAAGACGGCGTGCCAACTTTTTCATTGGATGAACCTGTGCGGGCATTGGCGCCGATCCGCCAGCAGTATGGGATTCGAGAAGGCAACGGCACGATCATTGAGATCATCATTTCGCGCAACGATGTGAAAGTGCCGCAGTTCGATAACTTTCGAAACTATCTGCAACGCCATTTTGAACTGCGCCCGATCATGAGCAACCCCAAGCGCAAGATCATTTTGCGCGAGATGGCGAACGATGGTTCGGTAAAACAAGCGCATGCGCTCAGCTACAAAGCGCCCAAAGGCGAAAAGGTCTTGAGTGAACGCGTGAAAGTGCCAGATTTCCCTGCCTGGGTGAAGCTGGAGTTGCACCGCTCGTCCATTCAACTCTCGACGCGCGGCGAGGAAGGCGATTATGCCGACGGCGGTCTGCTTGTGATCAGCAAGGGCATGGTGCTGTCGCTGACCATGCTCAAGTATGAGAATGACCCGGTGGCGGCGTACTTCTACGGCTCGATGCAGTGCGATTATCTGCATGAACTCTTGAAAAACGATGAGCCGGTGTTAACTGCCACGCGTGACGGCATCAACTGGTCACATCCGTTTGCGAAGGCGCTGCGGTTGGCGGTTGAGTCGAAGATCGAGCCGCTGATCGAGAAAGAACGCAAACACGCTCTGCGCCAAGAACAGACCAAACTCGACAAGCAATTGCGCCAAAAGATCGACCGCGCCCTGCATGAGTTGAATCATATTGCGCTGGCAGAGTTGAGCAACCGCAAAGATCATGAGGGGAAAATTCTGCTGCCTGCTTCGGGCATGGCATTCAGCCCCGAACGCGCCTACGTCCAAACCGGGAGGACGCTCTCGCTCATCCTGCGCGCTGACCTGAACAAAATAAAATCGAACATGGTGGAGGTTTCATCAAACTCCGATGAAGTGATGGTGATCACCACCCAGGTGAGGTTGAAGCCGCACAAAACCGACCCAGGCGTGGGCGAAGCCATTATCCGCGTGGAGGGGCGGCAGGTGGGCAGCGAAGGCATCATTACTGCACAGGCTGGCAAGATACATGCGCAAGCCATGGTGCAGGTGCATTCCAAGAAAAGCGACGCCCTGCCCGAACCGCCTTCGCGCAGCAAGAATGCCCTCTTTAACGACATCCGCTTCGACGACCGCATGGACCCGCGTCAGCGCGTGTACTTCGACCGTGTCAACTCAAGCATCGTCATTGCCACCAATGCGCCGTCGGTGAAAATGTATTTGGATGAAAACAACCGCCTCGACACCTCCATGACGGGGCAGGTGCTGTTGGCAGAACTCATCACCGAAGCCGTGTGCCGCGAGATCGCCCGCGAAGGCGTGGAGAAGGGGCGCTTTCTCGTCCTCGAAGGCTCCGAAGCGGATGCCATCCAAAATCACTTTATCCGTTTGCAGAACCGCTACTCGCATTTGATCCACGAGCATATTGTGACAATGGAATAAACCAATCAGACGCTCCGAATGGAGCGTCTGATTGGTTTTGAGGCGAATATCATTCCTTCATCAACGGCAGGCGGATAAAGAAGGTGCTGCCGGGAAAGGTCTCTTCGTTCTTGCCGGGGCTTTCTACCCAAATACTACCCTGCAATGCGCGGATAATGCCGGAGGCAATTGCCAGCCCCAACCCGGCGCCGCCGCCTTTGAAGTTGGTGCGGCTGGACGAATGCAGCTGCACGTCTCCCATTTGATATAGCTTCTCGAAAATGACCTTGTGATGCTCCGGATTGATGCCAATGCCGCTGTCTTTGACAGCGATCTCTGCCATGCGTCCGCGTTTGGGGTCGTCGGTCACCCAAGCCGAGATGGTGATCGAGCCGCCGTCTGGGGTGAATTTGATGGCATTGACAATGATCTGGTCGAGCGCCTTTTTCAACAGTTCCGAGTCGGCCCACAGCGGAGGAACAGCCTTGATGGAGTCATCCATAATAAAAGTCAGGCTGCGAGCCGCGAGGTCATCAACATAATCTTTGTGGATCAGGCGCAAAATTAAGCCGAGGCTGACGGCTTCAAAATGCGGAGTGATGACCTGATTTTCAAGCCGCGCCACGTCCAACATGCTGTTCACGATCTGGTGCAGGCGGTTGGTTCCGCGCATCACTCCTTGAACCGCATCCAAAAGCGCGGGGTTGCCCTGAATGGCGGCGTCCATTTGCAACATGCCGAGGAACCCCTTAACCACGGTCAGCGGTGTGCGCAGTTCATGCGCAGCAACCTGAATGAATGCCGATTTGTTCTTATCATGCTTTTCGAGCGTCTGGTAGGCTTGGTTTAACTCTTCCACACGTTCCGAAACCATGCGCTCCATCATCTGGTTGATACCGGTCACTTCGTGATACAGGCGGGCATTTTCCAACGCCACCGTCGCCTGCGAAGCAAAGGTGGAAACCAGCAAACCCTCATCTTCGGTAAAGGGTTGGTCGGCGCGGCTAACCAGTAACAAACCGATCACATTGTCTTTGAAGTAAAGCGGCACACCGATCCAGGCTTTGTCGCGCGGCAGCCAGTCCGGCTGAAACCAGTCGGCAATGGCATTTACGTCCGCAATCATCAAAGTTTCGCCTTTGCGGGAAACAATGGTATATATATGACTGCCCTTGAAGCCCAGTCGAAAGGAGTCCATATCGGCTGCGGCAGGCATGCCAACATGCGCCTGAATGACCGGGTTGCCGTTCACATCCTCCACATATAAGACACCACGTTCATAGGCGAGGATCTGGCTCAACTGCTCAAGGATCTGTTCGGGCAGGGTTTCGACATTCTTCAAAGAGGATAACTGGCGCATCGAACGGGCCAGCGCCTCCGCTCCGCGACGCCGAGTCTGTTCGGACGCAAAGAGAAGCGCGTTCTCTCTGGCGTTTTTTTCCGCTTCGCGTTGAGCCTGTTCGCGCTGTTCCACCAACATGGTGCGCAGCAGAGCGCTCGCAAGCAGGTTACGCACGCGAATGTACACATCCCAATCATTGGGTCCCAGTTCCGTCCACATAAACCCAAAGCGGTTACTCGCCAGCGAAAGCGGCATGACAATGGCATCATATCGGCGGTGTTCGGGCGTCCTCCCGCGCGGCACAAGCCTGCCGGTGGCAAGCGAAGTCTGTTCACCTGGGATGCTGAAACGCCGATCTTCATACTGCATCAACAAGCGATAATTCTGGGGCGGCGGCGCAGCGATGGAACCCGGATTATCCGTCTCGCCGTAATACATCACATACCAATGGTCAATTCCCAGCACGGGGAAATGTTTGGCAATGGCATCACCGATGGAGTCAAAGGTCACAGCCGATGCCATGGAAAAGCTGAAGTTATTCAGCAGTTCTTCCTGCTTTACCAGTTGCAAACGGGTATACGCCTGCGCGCGCTGAGAGAGTTCCCCCACCAGCATACGCGCCTGCTGGAAAATATTCTCCGCCCACAGCGTGGTGATATTGCTGGAAATTCCCCCCAACGCATATTTACGAAAGGTGGTGATCACATGCTGCCAGGTGTTGAAATCATAGCCATGCCGTTGAAGGGTCTCCACCATCGCCTGAATCATGTTCAAAAAAGTATTGTGCTTGTTGTTCTCGCGCAGGGTGGCAAGGAAGGCATCCCAAGCCTGACCGAACACATCCACATATTCGGCGCGGGCAGGATCATCCTCTTTCACTCCGGCAGCTTGGATTAATGCATGGATCGCCGCAGCGCGCTTGTTCTCCAACCGCCCGGTATGCGCCACTTCACGCGGCAGCACGATCGCTTGCTGGATATTCTCCGGCAGACAACCGCAAGACCAACGCACCACCAGATTGGATGGCAGGACCATGTCTGAAGTTTCTTCACCGTTGATGCGTTTCATGAGCAGGTTAAACGACTGCGTACCCGCGTCATAGAACGACTGACGCACTGTCGTTAAAGGAACCCCCATGGATTGCGACTCGCTGACATCATCAAAGCCGGTTACAGCAATACCGCCCGGCACGCGGATTCCTCTTTGCTGCAACGCTTCCAACACGCCAAATGCCATGCGGTCGTTCGAGGCCACAACCGCTTGAACCGACACGCCGCGTTCATCCAGCAGCGCGCGCACCGCGGCGCGTCCGCTTTCTGTGGAATAATCCCCCTCGGCAACCAGATCAGGCGCATGGCGGATGTTGTGTTTTTTCAACTCATCAAGAAACGCCTGATAACGCGCGTCCGCTTCCACCTGCCCGCGGGGACCGCGCACAAAGGCAATACGTTCGTATTGATGAATTTCAATCAAGTGCCGCACAATTGCGCGCATCCCCCCCTCATTATCTGCGATCACAGAAGCCACACCTTTCAGGGGAACGGCAAACGAAGCCGCCGGTATGGACTCCAAAGCCTTATAAAAAACCGCTACTTCTTCAGGGGCAAGACCATGCGCTATATCGGCAGAAAGCAAAATACCATCGAATTGTCCCGGCGTTACCAGATCATATAATCCATACGAAGTCCCATCCGGCGTCTTCAGCGCAGATGGTTTCCCGCCTATAAAACAAACCACATTAACATCCGCCACCCGCGCAGCATCCAACACGCCTGCCATGAACTCACCTCCCCACACGCGGCTCAAAAGCGCGCCCAGCACGGCGATGGTTTTTCGCTTGCCAGAGGTTCTCCCGGAATTGGTTTGCATGAGTAAAAAGGATTATAAGTCAGGATATTTAACCCAAAGATTGCAATTTTGAAAGACGATTGCCGAAACAGCGAGACGGTCACCCGTGGTAACCGCCTCGCTTTGCTTATCGAATTTCGATCTGATAGGAGGCTTCTTCACGAGTGAAGCGCGTTGTGCCGGAAATCACCAGATATGCCGATTCACCAGACTGAAGCGAAATGGGAATCTCCGCCGTTTGATCTGGGGGAATGGGGATGATGGTGACATTCGAGTCGTTAGTCTTGATCAGCGCCAACTTGAACGTCTGTGGCAGGATGTTTTGGACCCGCACAAAACCTTCCGCCACCCAGCCGCCTTCGTCCGCTTCAAAATCGGAACTGTAGCCTGCTGCGTCCACCCGAACATCATCCACCATGAAGCCTTCTCCATTGACCGCAGCATCCGTGATGTACTCAAACCGCACAAAGACCTTCTTCCCCGCATAATCGGAAAGATCCACCGTTTCTTCGATCCAATCTCCCGTTACGCCGGTATAGCCCCAGCCATAGGAATTACCGCTTGGGTCAGTGCCGGTGCCGGAAGGCGTGGTGAGAATTTTCCACGTCTCGCCGTCTTCCGAGACTTCCACATACACATAATCCCAATCCTCTTCAATATCGTACCAGGCGCGGAAGGATAATTCGATATTGCCGCTCACACCGCTGAGATCGAATTCGCGGGTCAGAGTCATATTCGACTCGTCGCCTTTGTTCGACCAAAAGGCGTAGTCGCCAGAATAGGGGTCAACGGGCAGTAAGCGGGTCACGGTGGAGCCGGTAAATTGGATGGTGTAATCGCCGGCGCATTCGATGGCAATATAGTCCACGCCATATTGATGGACAGATCGTGTTACGGGTTCCTGCGGACAGGCATAGAACGTCTCTGTAGCGGAGGCGCGCCGGGCGCTTGGATAATTGTTATAGATGTAACGTCCATCGCCAATGGAGCGATCGAGCAGGAGGTTGGTCAGAACCCAGTCGAGAAAAACGTCGTCGGCAGTAATAGGCAGACCGGTTACCGCGTCCGTTGCGCCAATCTGTTGAAGCACATCGTCCACGCTGTCTAAGCCGTTGGCAGGGTCTTTGACGAGCAATTGGGTGGCTTCTTCGCCGAAGCGGTCGAGGAAGTAAGCCATAAAGAGGAAGCCCGCCCCGTAGTGCGGCGCCGTGGCATTCTGGTCGTTGGGCCAGTCGTTCAACTGCAAATCGGGGTCGGAGATGTAAAGTGAATCAAAGCCGCCTGTGTCGTAGCCATTGAGCAAGACTGCAAGTTCAGACGCGCCTTCATTCAACCAGGAGGTTTCGTTCAGGTCGTTGTTCCAATGGATCATGTGCTGGAATTCATGCGCCAGCACCGAGTAGGCGTACTGGCCGCTCAGGGGTGTATTATCTGCATTGAAAAGGAACATTTCATGTCCATTTGAGAATTCCTGAATGAGCGGGTGCGTCGAGTCGGAGGAGGAGAAATACCCGGCCACCGAGAAGCCCAAGCCGCGCGAATACAGGATGTAAATATGCTCATCCCCGTCAATGCCCGGCGACCATTCACTGCCGAAGAATTCGCGGTTGGTGGGGTAGATCTCGTTCTCGAAAGTTTCCACCAATGCCTTCATTTCATCTTC
>JACAEP010000134.1 GCA_013388795.1 Chloroflexota bacterium
TCAATCCATTGAGCAGTTTGGCGCGGCGAAGATGAAAGACCTCGGCTGGGAACAGATCATGGACAGCTTCGCTTGTATTCAATGCTTTCGCTGTCAGGAAGTGTGCCCGGCGTATAACACGGGCAAGCTGCTCTCCCCCGCTGCGTTGGAGATCAACAAACGTTATCACTTCAACAACGGCGGCACGACCGATGTGCTGATGCTCAACATGATCTCGGAAGAAGCCGTGTGGGCTTGTACAAGCTGCGGCGCATGCGTGGACATTTGCCCTGTAGGCAATGAACCCATGCGCGATATTTTAGACATTCGCAGAAATTTATCGATGATGGAAAGCGCCTTCCCCAAGCAGTTGGAGACGGCCTTCAAAGGCATGGAGCGCAATGCCAATCCCTGGAATATTCCGCAGAGTGACCGCATGAAGTGGGCGGAAGGATTAAGTGTGCCGACCATTGAACAAAATGCCGAACCGGAAATTTTATGGTGGGTTGGCTGCGCCCCTGCAACAGATTCTCGCGCACAGAAAACCGCGCAAGCCTTTGCAAAGATTCTAAACGCGGCTGGCGTGAACTATGCCGTGCTTGGCAAGAACGAATCCTGCACAGGAGATTCTGCAAGGCGCGCAGGGCGTGAGGATATTTTCTTTGGTTTGGCAACGCAGAACGTTGAAATTTTGAACGAAGCAGGGGCGGGCATTTCGTCCGCCCGACCCATGCGCATTGTGACCACCTGCCCGCATTGTCTGCACACCATCAAGAATGAGTACCCGGCGTTTGGCGGGAATTATCAAGTCATTCATCACACGCAGTTGATCAATGAGTTGGTGGGCGCGGGGAAGATTCAGTTACAGGTTACACGCGACATGTTACAAGTGACCTTCCATGACCCGTGCTATTTGGGCAGGCACAACAAGGTCACCGATGCGCCGCGTGATGCGTTGAAATCTGCGGGAGTTGAAACTGTGGAGATGCCGCGTAACGGAGCCAAGTCCTTCTGCTGCGGCGCGGGCGGCGCGCAGATGTGGAAAGAGGAAGAGAATGGCACGGCGCGGGTTAATGCGACTCGCTTCAAAGAAGCCAAATCCACAGGCGCGAACACGGTGGCGGTGGGCTGTCCCTTCTGTTTGACGATGATGACCGATGCAGCGAAAGGCGATGGCGATTCAATACAGGTTAAGGATGTGGCGGAGATTGTGGCAGAGCGATTACGGTAGGGGCACCCCGTCAGGGTTTGACCTGAGTCATGTCTGCCAAGACCGCACATCCATAAAACAATCCGTATGCCCACAAAGGGTCGCCCTGGAACAAGGCAAAATTTCAATTCGCGGTCTTTTACAACATCTTCCACGCCGATTCGTCCGCCAATCGTCGTCATAATTGCGTGAAAAATTTCCCCAACAAAACCAAGCGCAAATTTGGATGGGTCGCCCCTACGGTATAATCCCCCCAACACCCGCTCAGGAGAGAGATTCATGCCCAACAAAAAGAAGGGTACGATTGCGCTTCCTTTTGAAAAAGATGAAATCATCAAAGATTACCGCCTTGCTTATCAAAGCAGGCAGGCTTCGCTTATTGGCAGGCGTGAAGTCTTAAGCGGCAAGGCAAAGTTTGGAATTTTCGGCGACGGCAAAGAGATTGCCCAGCTTGCCATTGCCAGAGCCTTTCAAAAAGGCGACTGGCGTTCTGGCTATTACCGCGACCAAACCTGGATGTTCATGCTCGGCGTGATGAGCATTCAGGAATTTTTTGCGCAACTTTATGCCCATGCCGATATCACCTACGACCCCGCCAGCGGCGGCAGGCAAATGAACGCGCATTTTGCCACGCGCCATTTGTATCCCAATGGCGCATGGCGTCCCCAAACCCAACTGTACAACACGACCTCCGATATCTCCCCCACTGCGGCACAAATGCCGAGGGCGGTGGGGTTGGCGTATGCTTCGGTGGTGTACCGCAAGATCAAAGAGCTGCATGACCTGAAAGATTTTTCGGTCAACGGCAACGAAGTGACCTTCGCCACCATCGGCAACGCCTCTACAGCCGAAGGTTTGTTTTGGGAATCGGTCAATGCGATTGGCGTGCTCAAAGCGCCAGCAGTCATCACCGTCTACGATGATGGCTACGGCATCTCTGTGCCGAATCAATTTCAGATGGTCAAGGAAAATATCGGCGCATTGCTCAAAGGCTTCGAGCGCGACCCCAACACGCCGCCGAACGAAGCGCAAAACGGCTACGACCATTACACCGTCCGCGCCTGGGATTACCCGGCTCTTGTGGAAACCTATCTTACCGCCGCCGAGATTGCGCGCGAATATCACATCCCCTCGCTTGTGCATGTGATTGACGTGACTCAGCCGCAGGGTCACAGCACATCTGGGAGTCACGAACGATACAAATCTCCAGAGCGGCTCAAATGGGAGGAGGAATTCGACGGCCTCAAAAAGATGCGCGAGTGGATGATAAAGAACCGCGTCATTTCCGCACCCGAGCTTGATTCAGCGGAAAAGGCAGACTACGAAACCGTAGAAGGATTCCGCAAAGCCGCATGGGATGCGTACCGTTCTCCGATTACGGATGAGCGCAATCAAGTCATGGATATGCTCGAAGAGATCGCTGGCTCGTCGAACCATGCGTCAGAGTTGAGAATGCTCCGGGCTCGGCTGGCAACCCTCCCGTCGTATACGAGGCGCGACATCCACATGATAGTGCATGAAGCGCTAAGAATGGTACGGGACGAATCGAATCCGACGAAGCAGGTTTTAATCCAGTGGAAATTCGAGAACGATACATTAAGTGTCGAACGATACGGCTCGCATTTGTATTCGGGCACAGCGATGAAGGTAGATGAAGTGAAGCCTGTCTATTCGGATGCGTCGCCGACGATGTTTGGCTTTGAGGTGATCAACGCCGCGTTCGATGCCGCGCTGGCGCGTGAGCCGCGCTTGATTGCGTTTGGCGAAGATGTAGGCAAACTGGGCGATGTGAATCAGGGCTTCAGAGGGATGCAGGAAAAATACGGCGAGTTCCGCGTCACGGATACGGGCATCCGCGAAGCAACCATTCTCGGTCAAGCTATCGGCATGTCCATGCGCGGACTGCGCCCAATTGCCGAGATTCAATATCTCGATTATGTTTTGTATGCGTTACAGATCATGAGCGACGACCTCGCCACCCTGCACTGGCGCACCGCTGGTGGACAAAAAGCGCCTGTCATCGTTCGCACACGCGGACACAGACTCGAAGGCGTTTGGCATGCAGGTTCGCCCATGTCTGGCATTTTGAGTCTGACGCGCGGCATGTATGTTTTGGTTCCGCGCGACATGACCCGCGCCGCCGGTTTTTACAACACCCTCTTGAAAGCCGATGAGCCTGCGATTGTCGTGGAAGTTTTGAACGGCTATCGCGTGAAGGAACGTCTGCCCGATAACATCGGCGAGATCACATTGCCGCTGGGCGTGCCTGAGATTATCCGCGAAGGGAAGGATGTCACGGTCGTCACTTATGGCGCGTGCTGCCGAGTGGTGATGGATGCGGCGGAGAAGTTATCGAAAGCGGGGATTGACATGGAAGTGATTGACGCGCAGTCCCTGATGCCGTTTGATATTCACGGAAAAATTGTAGAATCGCTGAAGAAAACCAACCGCATTCTCTTCGTGGATGAGGATGTCCCCGGCGGCGCAACCGCCTACATGATGCAGGAAGTCATCGAGAAGCAAGGCGGCTATTTCCATTTGGATTCACCTGCGAAGACGTTATCTGCAAAGGCACATCGTCCCGCGTACGGTTCAGATGGTGATTACTGGTCGAAGCCGAATGCTGAGACGGTGTTCGATGCTGTATATGAGATGATGCATGAGGTTGATCCTGTTGTGTATCCGCTTTTTAGTTGACGGTTGATAGTTGACGGTTGATAGTTGGCAGTTGATAGCAGTGAGGTATTATGGAAAAAGAAAAGGTTTTTGCAAGGAATTATAGAGAGTTACTTGTATGGCAGGATGCGATTAAAATTGCAAAAGCTGTCTATCAACTGACTGGGAAATTCCCAAAACAGGAAATGTATGCCCTCGCAGATCAACTCCGCCGTGCCGCTGTTTCCGTCCCTTCCAACATAGCCGAAGGTCAGGCAAGAAAATCCCCTGGCGATTTTCGCAGGTTTTTGCATATCTCGCTTGGTTCGTTGGCAGAAGTGGATACACAATTGGTTCTGGCTCAAGAATTTGGATATCTAAGCAAGGAAGATGTTGATCCAATGGATGAACAGATTCAGAATCTTCGCAAAAAACTTTACGCGCTCATCAACACCCTACCGCCAACCACCAACCGTTAACCACCAACTGGAGATCGTATGGCTACAAAAGTTTTAGTTCCCCGACTCGGCGAAGGCGTAGACGAAGTCACCGTCACAAAATGGCTCAAGCAGGTTGGAGACTCCGTCAATGAGTTGGAGCCGTTGCTCGAAGTCAACACCGATAAGGTTGATACCGAAATCCCTGCCCCAGCGACGGGAACGATTTTGAAGATCATTACGCAAGAGGGAAACGCCGCAAAAGTAGGCGAACTTCTGGCGATCATCGGGAAGACAGGCGAATCAGTAGATAGTGGGCAGTTGACAGCTGACAGTGAAAAACCTGCAGCAATTGCGTCAAAGGTCGAAAGTCAAAAGTCAGAACCCCAACCTGCAACCTTGAATCTTCAACCTTCAACTGACTTAGGATTCATCTCCCCCGTTGTGGCAAAGATCGCCGCCGAACATGGCGTGGACTTGACTCAGGTCAACGGCACAGGATTGAATGGGCGGATTACGAAGAATGATGTCTTAAGTTACGTCGAAGGTCAAAAGTCAAAGGTTGAAATTCAAAAATCTGCCAACCTGCAACCTTCCAACTTGCAACCTTCCAACCTTCAACCTGGAGCCCTGATTAAACATTCCACCATGCGCAAGTCCATTGCACAGCACATGGTCGAGTCCAAGCACACCTCGCCGCATGTGTTGACCGTGATGGAAGCGGATATGTCACGTGTGGCAAAACATCGCGCTGCAAACAAAGCCGCTTTCGAGCGCGACGGAGTCAATCTCACATTTACCGCCTATTTTATGATGGCAATCGTGGCGGGCTTGAAGGCGTATCCGCAGACAAATTCGTCCTGGACGGATGAAGGGCTGCTGGTTCATAAGAATGTCAACTTGGGAATGGCGGTTTCATTGGGCGAAGATGGCTTGATCGTGCCGGTTATCAAAAAGGCAGAAGATCTGTCCCTGCTGGCGATGGCGCGCGCAGTTAATGACCTTGCGAATCGTGCCCGGACTAAGAAACTGCAACCTGATGACGTAAAAGGTGGCACATTCACATTGACTAATCACGGCGTGAGCGGCTCGCTGTTCGCCTTCCCGGTCATCAACCAACCGCAGGCGGGCATTCTCGGAGTCGGCGCAATGCAGAAACGCGTAGTCGTCATCGATGACGCCATCGCAATCCGCCCGATGGTGTATCTCTCCTTTGTGTTCGATCACCGCATCCTCGACGGCGCATCAGCAGATTGGTTTTTGGCAAAGGTCAAGGAGACGCTGGAAAATTGGGTGTAAGGGTGTCAACTCTTAGCTTAGGCGTCCGATGAAAACATATCACGGTGAGTTGGAAGCGTATTGGGAACAAGGCTGGGAGGGAGCCATCCTGTTCAGTTTCATGCCCAAAGGCGGAAGAGGGCTGCATGACCTGATTGCCCTGCAAAACGGTCAACACCTGACGATCTTCGACCCGGACGGAAGCGAACTTTGGTCCGGAACAATTGAGTTTGTCCGCAGAAATGAAAGACTTGACCGGCATAACCTCAAAGCGGACATCTGGTCTTATGAAAAACAAAAAGGCGTATCCTACGCCGATTGGGTAGCATGGTTCTGGCATGAGCCGCCGTTGAAAGCCAAACTCGAAATGGAAGAAGAGAACCCCGAAAGCCAGACGGAGAAGGATACATCCATGAGCAAACCAACAAACACAAGCGACCACCCCAACATCAACAAGAATGTGCATCCGCCGATTGTCGCGATGATCTTTATTGCCATTGGGCTTGCGCTGGGAAAACTAGTCCCCGCGCTGGCTGGCATGAACGAAACGCTTAAAAACGTCGGGCTGGGAATGACCTTCATCGGTTTTCTCTTCGGGGTGGGGGCATATATTGAATTTCGGAAAGCGCATACCACCCTCAACCCGCACGGCTCAGTCAGGGCGCTGGTGACAAGCGGCATTTATCGCTTTACGCGCAACCCCATCTATCTGGGTTTTGTATTCATGGTGGCAGGCTTTCCGCTGGCGTATGGCACACTATGGGGCGTTGTGGCGGCTCCTTTTTTCATGGCGACCATCTCACGGCTTGTGATAGAGAAAGAAGAAGCCTACTTGGAGAAAAAATTCAAAGAGGGCTACACCAGTTATAAGTCCAGAGTGAGGCGCTGGTTGTAAACCCCAAGGCGATGAAAGTCGCCTTTTTCTTTTGCTTGTATTTTAGAACAAATGTACTTATAATCATTTTAGAAGATTGCCATGTCTATTCAAACATCTGACCTTCAATTGAATGTGAACGGAAAACAAGTGTATGCCTACCTCGCAGACGGAAAGGGTCCTGGCATATTGTTATTGCACGCCTGGTGGGGCTTGAAACCGTTCTTCAAACAGACCTGTAACCGAATTGCAGAACAAGGCTTCACCGTTTTGGCGCCTGATCTGCGCGATGGGCAAGTCGTGAAAACCATCGATGAAGCCAAAGCCTTGATGGAAAAGAGCGACGGCGATTTTATCGGCGCGACGGTCTTCACGGCGAAAGGCCATCTGCAAACGCTGACGCAAGGCAAAATCGGCGTGATTGGTTTTTCGATGGGCGCGGCGTGGAGTTTGATATTGGCAACCTCCGTGCCGGAGCAGGTGGGCGCGATGGTTTTGTTTTACGGCAACGAAAGCGTGGATTACGGCAAAGTCACCGCCAAAGTAATGGGGCATTACAGCGACAACGATGAATGGGAACCGAATGAATTTGTGGATAACACCTTTGCCGAATTCAAAAAAGCCGGAGTGGATGCCACGCTTCACATCTACCCCGGAGTTGCCCATTGGTTCGTGGAAGAGGACCGCCCCGAATACGACTCCGCTGCCGCGCAGTTGGCATGGGAGCGGACGTATGAGTTTTTGACATCGGTATTACAAGGAGGGCGATAGCCCGACAAAGCAATCTCGGACACATTAGGAAATTGCTTTGGGCGAACCCGAAATACATCGGGGCAAGCGATCAAAAACGCCCTTGCAATGACGGAGCGGGTGATAAAAAGGTTAAGGGTATAATCGCCATTAACCTTTTTACATTTAGGAGAATATTTCTCATGACTGAAAATTTTGATGTGGTTGTGATCGGCGCAGGACCTGCAGGCTACGTGGCGGCGATTCGCGCGGCGCAATTGAAGCAGAAAGTCGCAATCGTGGATAAGCAATGGCTGGGCGGCGTGTGTTTGAACGTCGGGTGCATCCCCTCGAAATCCTTGTTGAAAAACGCCGAAGTGGCGCACACCCTGCGTCACCGCGCCAAGGATTTTGGTTTCTCGTTCGATAATCTCAAACTCGATTACGGCGTGGCGTTCAAACGCTCGCGCTCCAATTCGGACAGGCTCGTCAAGGGCATCGGCTTTTTGATGAAGAAGAACAACATCGCCGTCTTCATGGGCACGGCGACCCTCAAGGCAAAAGACTCGCTGACTGTCACCGATAAAGAAGGCAAAGTGACCGAACTCAATGCGAAGAATATCATCATCGCCACCGGCGCGAGCGCGGCAACCCTGCCCGGTGTAAGCGTGGACGGCAAAAAGATCGTCACCTACACCGAAGCCATCTTGCAGGA
>JACAEP010000100.1 GCA_013388795.1 Chloroflexota bacterium
ACGCGCGTCCCAGTACAACTTCACTGTGACCTGCGCCATAATTCGCAGCGGTGTCGAAGAAATTGACACCCATATCCAGTGCGTCATGAACTGCACGAATGGATTCGTCATCGTCGGTGTTTCCCCAGCCAGCAGAGTAAGGCTCTCTTCCCGGTTGGGCCCATGTCCACGGACCGCCGATCGCCCAGCATCCCATGCCGAGCGCGCTCACCCTCAAATTGCTTTTGCCCAGGGTTCGTTCCAGCATCATCCACCTCCTTATTTATACGCCATTATTTTCCTGATTTTACACCTCTGAAAGCTTTCACCCTTCGCAGCAAGTCTTGCGATCTCCCACGGGGATTTTATTGTCCGTTTTCTTGACACCACACCCTCCTCATGTTATCCTTGTGATTGTAGGATACCAGTAGTTTGCTTTGGAAGTACCAGGTTGGCTCACGGATCGTCCGTGAGCCGCTTTGTTTTACGCCGTTGAGGCGCTCCGATGCAACACCCAATGAGTACCCTCCATATTTTTTCATTTGCCATAAGGAGGCAAAAATGTCGGAACGTATCAACGGTACAGTCAAGTGGTTCAATGGAACGAAGGGCTACGGCTTCCTCGCTCGCGAAGGCGGCGACGATGTCTTCGTCCACTTCTCAGCCATTCAGGGTGAGGGTTTCAAGAACCTGCAGGAAGGCCAGCGCGTCGAGTTCACTGTCGAACAGGGACCCAAGGGTCTTCAGGCCAGCAACGTTGTTGTTATCCAATAATTGACTGACAGATACCAAAATCCCCGAGGCGCAAGCCTCGGGGATTTTTGATTCTTTGGGATGTCATTCTCCCGAAGCGGTGTCCCTTCGGGAGAATGACATTTACTTTAACCATAGCGCGTCATGAATTTTTCCATGCGATGCAGGGCTTCCTCGATCTTACTGTATTCGGTGGCATAGCACATGCGGGCGAATCCGTCACCGCCGGGGCCGAAGGCATTGCCGGGAACCACGGCGACATGCTCCTCGCGCAACAACTTCTCGGCGAAGTCCTCATCGTTCATGCCCGATGCCTGGATGTTGGGAAACGTATAAAAAGCGCCGCGCGGCTCAAAGGTCCGCAAGCCGAGGCGGTTGAGTCCCGAAACGAGGAGTCTTCGTCGGCGGTCGTATTCCGCGACCATTGCCTCCACGTATGGATTGCCGCTGTTCAACGCTTCGAGCGCGGCATCCTGCGCGGTCGTCGGCGCGGACATGATGGTGTACTGGTGAATACGCACCAGACCTTTGATGATGTCTTCCGGTCCGCAGGCATAGCCGATGCGCCAGCCGGTCATGGCGTAATCTTTGGAGAAACCGCCGAGCAAGATCGTGCGCCGCTTCAGGCTTTCATCCAATGTCGGGAAGCAGACGTGCTCAAAGTCATAGACGAGGCGGTCGTAAATTTCATCGGAAACGACCAATAGGTCATGTTCCTCTGCGATGTGGGCGATCTCCATCAAGGTTTCGCGTGGGGCAACCGCGCCGGTGGGGTTGGATGGATAACCGATAAAAATGACCCTGGTGCGCGGGGTGATGGCTTTACGAATATCGTCGGGGTCAACAGTAAAGTTGTTCTCCAATCGGGCGGGCACTTCCACCGGAACGCCTCCGGCGAGAATGACCTCTGCCTGATAGGAAACAAAGCAAGGTGTGGGGATGATGACCTCGTCACCGGGTTCGAGGATGGCAGTGAAGGTGAGGTAAAGCGCTTCAGAAACCCCAACGGTGGCGATGATCTCGGCGCCGGGGTCGTATTGCGCGTTGTAGTGCCGCTTCAAGTTTTCAGCAATGCCCTGCCGCAATTCGATCTTGCCTGAATTGGAGGTGTAATGGGTCTCGCCGTTTTGTAGCGAGCGGATGCCCGCCTCGAGGATCGGCTTGGGGGTTGTGAAATCCGGTTCGCCGATGCCGAGCGAGATGACATCCTTCATCGTCGCCGCGATGTCGAAGAATTTGCGAATGCCGCTGGGCTTCAAGCCCGCCACACGTTTCGAGAGTCGTTGAACTGAGGTAACTTCTTGCATTGATTCTCCTTGGTTTCGTCATTGCGAGGAGGGCGAAGCCCGACGAAGCAATCTCATGACATAATTTGGAGATTGCTTCGTGGCGCAAGGCGCCACTCGCAATGACGGGTTAAATGGGTTGTACGTGCCAGTCGTCTGAAATTTCCTGGTACGTCAATTCGAACGCCAGACCGTTCACGGTCTTGACGCAAAAGCCTTTTTCACCCGGTCCGCGCCAGCGCGAGAAAATTTCTGCAATTTCATAACGCTGTCCCTCCCACACCAGCGAAAGCGGACGCTCCGCATATTCCGTATCCGAACGACATTCAACCGCTTCCATCTTGACTCACAATTCGACGGAACTCGTATCCCCCACGTTCAACTTCATGATGTGACCGTCGCCTCTTCCCCGGACTTTGGCTTGTTTGCCCACGAGGGAGCGGGTCAACGCCGCATCCTTTATCTCGCAATCCGCTTCGACGATGGATTCTAAAATTTGAGCATTTTCTATTTTGCAATTCGCCCCAATCGAAGCGAACGGACCGATCTTTGAGTTGCTGATCTTTGCGCTGTCATGAATGGCAACCGGCTCAATGATCTCAACATTCGAACTTTCAAACTTTCCAACCTTTGACCCAATCTTCTCCAACAAAATCTTATTCGTATCCAGCGTCGCCTCGATCGTCCCCGTATCCAGCCATGTGCTGATCCTCTGCGTCCGCACCTTTGCGCCGCCTTCGATCATGATCGAAATGGCGTCGGTCATAAAATACTCGTTCTTCAGCATCACGCCGCGTTTCATTTGTTCGTCAATGGCGGTCAGAAGCCGTTCGGCGCTTTTGAAGTAATAACACCCGACCACCACCAGGTTGTTATCCATGCTCTGCGGCTTTTCGATGAAGCGCGTCACCCAACCATCTGCGCCTTCCTCCGCCACCCCAAAGCGGCGCGGATCTTCCACCGGCATCACCCACGCCACGCCGTCCGCTTCTTCCTTATCAAGGAAGGAAAAGTCCGTCTCCATGAGCGTATCGGAGAAGCACATGATCATCGGACCCGTCAGGTATTCCCGCGCCAGCCATAGCGCATGAGACTGTCCCTTCATTTCGCTTTGGACGACATAGTGGGCTTTGAGATTTGGATAGTTCTCTTTAATGAAAGCGGGGATTTGTAACTCGCCGAGGTACGGTCCTACAATGAAGACAAACTCGGCATTCTCCGGGTTTGGCAGGGTGTTGAACATATCCATCAGGTGTTCGAGCGAGGTCTTGCCCGCCACACTGACGAGCGGCTTCGGTTTACTCCAGGTGTGCGGGCGCATGCGCGTCCCCCAGCCTGCCATGGGAATGACGATTTTGATGGTTTCACGAGTCATCATTGCGGGGATCCATTGATTGATAATTTTTCCTATTATACCGTCTGAAAACGAACCCGCCTCACGGCAAATGAATTTATAAACTACCACTCGCCGAAATTGGAGCGGAGCGTCCCGGCGTGAACCTTCTTGAGCAAAGCGCCGTGAACGTCGTACATATCTTCCGGCAATCGCTCCAACGGGAACAGTTTCATCTCTGCGATCTCAGCGTCCGAGTTGCCTACAAACTTGAAATCCCTGCACAGAAATACAGCCGTATGATCCGTCTTCCATTGCTTGTAACTGGTGAATATCCCCAACAATGAAATCTCATCCAACTCCGCCCCCGTCTCTTCACGCGCCTCTCGACGCGCCGCCCGGTCCAGTGACTCCCACTTGTTGAGTCCGCCGCCCGGTAAATACCATCCACCCAGATACGTATGCCGAATCAGCCAGACGCTTTCCCCCTCCAGCATCACCACCCGCACCCCCATGCGAATGGGACGAAAGATGAAGCAATAAATTTTGAAGCCAAGATACAAGAAACGATAGAACATTATGAATGACCCAACACAGGGTGCGGTTGATACAACTCCTCAAGTCGTTGGACTTCTTCGTCTGTGAGTTTGATCTCCAACGCAGCCATTGCCTGATCCAAATGCGCCTCTTTGCTGGACCCGATAATGGGGGAGGCGATATAGGGCTTCGACAACACCCAAGCCAAAGCAATTTGAGAAGAGGTCACGCCGCGTTCTTTGGCAATCTCTTCTGCGCGGTTTGCCACAAGGAAATCATCTTCGCGTCCGTAGAGTTCTTTAAAGAAGCCATCGGTCTTATAGCGCGTCGTTTCATTTCCACTTTTGCTGTTGCGGGCAAAGAATCCGCGTGCCATTGGGCTCCACGGAATCAGCCCTACGCCTGTTTCCACACACTGCGGAATCATCTCGCGCTCTTCTTCGCGATAGACCAGGTTGTAGTGATTCTGCATGGACACGAACTTCGTCCAACCGTTCATCTCGGCGACATGTTGTGCTTTCATGAACTGTCGCACGAACATGGACGATGCCCCGATATATCTCGCCTTCCCCGCGCGGACGATGTCGTTCAGCGCTTCCATCGTCTCTTCGATGGGGGTGTTGTAATCCCAACGGTGGATCTGGTACAAGTCCACGTAATCCATTTGCAGGCGTTTGAGCGAATTGTCGATACCGTCCATGATGTGCTTGCGGGAGAGTCCGGCATCATTCACGTCGCTGCTCAACCGTCCATTGACTTTGGTTGCAATGATTACATTCTGGCGATTCACCCCAAAGTGCCGCATAAGGTTACCCGTGATGCGTTCACTTTCACCGATGGAATACACATCGGCAGTATCAAAGAAGTTGATGCCTGCGTCTAATGCCTTCTTTACGAAAGGCTTGGCTTCTTCTTCAGTCAACACCCATTCGCGCCAAGTCTTCGAACCATATGTCATCATGCCGAGGCACAGACGCGATACTTTCAAGCCAGTTTTACCGAGGTTGTTGTATTGCATGGGAGTCTCCTTCATGTTCTCGTCATGGCGAGGAGCGCTCTTGCTCTTCGCGACGAAGCAATCTCATGTGTCATGAGATTGCTTCGGGCGGGAGAGCGCCGCCCTCGCAATGACTAAATGATCTTCAAATTCGCTAAACTCGCCGCCAGCCGCTTAATCCCTACCGACTCAAAGACCACGTCAATGATCTCGTCGCCGTCTTGCATGCGTGAGACGAGGACGATGCCGTCGCCCCACAAGTTGTGCTTGACGCGAGTCCCGGCTTTGTATAAGGCTTGGGTGACAGGAGCAGTTGTCGGCGGGGTGGGAAGCGACCACTTTATATCCGCAGGAGCGCCTTTGAGGCTCCGTCCTGTTCTTGTGCGACCTACCAGTTTATCAGTCGGAATGTCATCCATAAAGCGCGAGGGGAAGGTTTCTTCTGCCATGCCGCGCCCGCCGCGTTGAATGGCGCGCAAAAGATAGAGGCGGTCTTTGGCGCGAGTGATGCCGACGTAGAAGAGGCGGCGTTCTTCTTCCATTTGTTGAATTTCATCGAAGGAACGGCTGTGCGGAATGATGCCGTCATCGAGACCGACGATGAAGACCGCGCCGTATTCAAGACCCTTGGCGGCATGGAGCGTGAGCAGGGTGGGTGCGTTGGCGTCTGTGAGTGTGTCTTGATCGGCGATGAGCGCCACGTTTTCAAGGAAGTCGTCAATGGTGCGGGTATCGTATTCGAGCGCGAGGCGCTTGAGTTCTTGCACGTTCTCCCAACGGTCAGCGCTTTCTTCTGAGTCATCTTCGACGATGTATTCTTTGTAATTGATGTCGCGCACAATACGGTCGAAGAGTTCTGCGACCGTGCCTGTCTTTGCAAGCGCATGCCAGTTGGCGAGCATACCGCCAAAGTCGGCGAGAGGCAGTGCGGCGCGACCGGTAAAGGATTTATAGAAATTCGACTCTGCGCCATGAGCAAGATTGAGCAAAACAAATCCGGCGTTGGTGTCATTTTGCCGCGCCACCATGTGTAAGGTGGTAAGAGTCTTTTCACCAATGCCGCGCGGCGGGATGTTGATGATGCGGCTGAGGGCGGCTTCATCGGCGGGGTTATGGGCGAGGCGGATAAAGGCGATGATGTCCTTGACTTCGCGGCGACCATAGAAGCGTTGTGCGCCGACCAGTTTATAAGGAAGACGCGCCTGTAAGAAGGCTTCTTCAATGAGGCGCGACATGGCGTTGGTGCGGTACATCACCGCGCAATCTTTCGGCTCGAACTCGCCGGATGCGACAAGTTGCGCGATGGTGTCCACTACAAAAGATGCCTCGCCATAATCATCACGCGCTTCGTAGAAGAAAATCTTCTCGCCCGCGCCACGGTCACTGAACAGGCGTTTCTTGCGGCGGTTGCTGGCACGGTCAATGACGCCCATGGCAACATCAAGGATATTTTGATGGGAGCGGTAATTCTGTTCGAGCAAAATGGTTTGCGAGTCGGGATAGTCTTGCTCAAAGCGTTGAATGTTGCGATAGTCCGCGCCGCGCCAGGCGTAGATGGATTGATCGGG
>JACAEP010000340.1 GCA_013388795.1 Chloroflexota bacterium
CTACCAGGACGACGGGTACGGAAGCGCCCGCAGCCAACGTTTCAAGCGTCTGGGCAAACTCGTCACTCCCGAGACGAAAGGTCTCTTCCTCTATACTTTCTACCAGGCGAAAGAGCTCGTCACCAGCCCGTCCAATTTTTTCCGCACCCTTCCGCCTCCGGGCAATATCGCCGAGCCGGCGATTTTCCTGCTGATCATGACCATCACCGGAGGGCTCCTGGCCGGCATCACCAGGGCGAACCTGCTGATCACCATCGGTTTTGTGGTTGCCAATCTAATCGGCGCGACCTTCTCGGCTTTCGCCATGTGGAAGCTCTATGTCATGTCCGGAAGCCAGCGCAGTTTCGAGGAGAATTTCAGAGTGGTGGCATACAGCCAGGTAACCCTGCTCCTGGCGGCATTGCAGGCGCCTATCCTGGGCGTGATCACCGGGCTCCTGGCTTTCATCGGAACTGTCTATATTCAAATCCAGGGAATGACCCAGATTCACGATCTTCCCCGCAACAAAATTATAGCGATACTGATTGGGGTATCACTCTTTCTTGCCATCGTCCACGTCAAGCTCGGAATGTGATCGAGGCGATCTTATCGCATGCCGCCCGCGTTATGCCGAATGATTGTGCCTGAAATTGTAATAGGTGAAACAGGTCCCCTGGTTGCTCACCATGGTGGCACCCTGAGGCGAATTGGGATGGCAGCTGTTGCCGAAGACCGGGCAATCGGTGGGAACCTTGAGCCCGAGCAGGATCTGATTGCTGATGCAGGATGGTGAGTCGGCGCGGGACTTTACGTCGACCTCGAACTGGCTGAAAGCGTCGTAAGAAGCGAACTCGCTCTTCATGCGGTAGCCGCCGCGCTCGACGTTGCCGATGCCGCGCCATTCGCGGTCTTTCACTTCGAAAACTTCCGAGATCAGCGCTTTGGCCTGCTGATTGCCGTCTCTGGAGATTGCCCGCTCATACTGGGATTTGACGCCGCTCTTGCCGGACTCGAGAAACTTGACGCAAGAGAGAATCCCCTCGAGCAGGTCGAAAGGCTGGTAACCGGTGATGACAAAAGGCGCCCCGTATTTCTGGGAAAGGCGCTCATACTCGCTGGTTCCGGTTACGCTGCAAACATCGCCCGGGCTCAAAATGCCCTTCACCGGCGTGTCCACTGTGCGCAAGACCCGGGAGCAGACCGCCGAGACACAGGGGTGCGAATAGAGCAGGTAGAAGTTTTTCAGTCCCAGACGTTTTGCCTGCCAGACAGAAAGAGCATTGAGCTCGACCTTGGTCTCGAAACCGATAGTAAAGAAGACGACTTTCTTGTCCGGCATCTTCCGGGCGAGAGTCAGGGAATCGAGAGGCGAATGCACGACCCGGACGTCGGCGCCCCGGGCTTTCATCTCGAGCAGGTCGCAGTCGCTGCCTTTGAGACGGAGAAGCTCGCCGGAGCAGCAGAAGACGACATTTTCGAGCTGGGAGATGGCGATGGCCCGGTCGATGGTGGCCAGGGGCGTGGCGCAGATGGCACAGCCCGGCCCGTGCACCAGCCGGAGCTTTTCGGGAAGGTAACGCCTGAGGTCGTATTCCAGGAGCGTGCGTGTCTGCCCGGCGCAAACCTCCATGATGGTCCAGGGGCGCGAAGCGGCAGAAGCGATTTTTTTGGCTATTTTCTCAACTCGTCGGACATCGAGCCTCGTATCTTGCGGGTCTATTTCTAGGCTTTCGTCTCGGCTTGCAAACAAGGTGCCAGGCCCTCTCTCACTTCCAACCAGTCAATGATAATGTCCATCTGGTTAAAAGTACCCGTTTTCTAAAGTCTCAAATTCCAGGCAGGCAAAGGGAATTTCTCGCCCGGACTGGCTTATCGCCCCCCAGGCAAGGCATTGACGCAAGAGCCCCGGCTCCAGCCGGTATTAAGATCATTGCAATTCTTAAAGCGCCGGATTAAATGGTAGGGCTCCGCCGGTCGCCAGCACGAATCTTTCAAGTCCGCCAGGGCCGCCGGATCCTCGCGCGAAGCAGCCGGAGCGAATCGCCCCGGCTGCATTTCCCTGACAATATAGACGAGCTCAGCTTATATAAGCCTTGAGGGCACTCGATTTCTTGTTGTTCCGCATTTTGCGCAGAGCCTTGATCTCTATCTGCCGAGCCCGCTCCTTGCTGATGCCCAGAACCGCGCCGATCTTGGTGAGAGACCGGGGAGCGTCGCCGGTAAGCCCGAACCGCAGCTCGATCACCGACCGCTCCTGAGGATTGAGGCTCTCGAGGAGCTCAGTGACATCCTCATGGAGAAGGTTCTGGGTAGTCCTCTCGGTGGGTAGGGCGACGACATTGTCCTCGAGCACGTCAGCGAAAGTGCTATCGTAATCGGTGCCAATCGTGGCATCGAGCGAAAGCAGGTTGCGCGAGGCGTTGAGGGCAAGGAGCACTTTCTCTTCGGACTCGCCGATCCGCTCGGCGATCTCGTCGGTACCCGGCGCCCTGCCCAGCTCGAGATAAAGCTCGCGAGCGGCCCGTTTGGCTTTGAGCAGAAGTTCGTTCATATGGACAGGCAGGCGAATGAGCCTCGACTTGTCAGCGATTGCTCTTGTGATTGCCTGTCTGATCCACCAGGTGGCGTAGGTGGAGAAACGGAAACCACGTTCCGGATCGTACCTACCCACGGCTTTGAGCAGGCCGATATTCCCTTCCTGGATAAGGTCTTGCAGAGAAAGTCCTTTCCGCAGGTATTTCTTGGCGATGCTCACTACCAGGCGCAAGTTTGCCTGGACGAGCGTCATTCTCGCCTTGCTGTCGCCAGCCCGGGCACGCCTACCCAGCTCAAGCTCCTCGGCGCCGCCCAGAAGCCGGTGCCTGCCGATCTCTTTGAAGTAACGCTTGAGAGAATCATTCTCTACGGGAGCGGCAGGCTCAGTTTTGTTGGCGCTGCCTTTCGGACGGCCCCGACCGCGCCTGGTCAGTGCCGGCGAGATCACCTCGAATTCGTCGGTGATCGAAACCCGGTCGTTCTCGAACTCATCGGGATCGATCTCGGCGTCGAGGCCATCCGTATAGTCCGGCGCATCCTTGTAGTCGTAGTCAAAAACATCGCACTCATCGCTGCGATTGCTCGAATTTTTCATCACTACCTCCCACCACCATCAAATTCAGGTCCACACCGAAGGCCGATTACACTCACCCGGATTCTTCTACCTGCGGGGCTTACATTTCTATTAGACCCAGGACAGGCGTCAAAGTTCCGTAAATATAGCAATTGCAAGCTTTTCTTAATTTTTCAAGGGGCCCTTTTGGGGCACCCTTCCGGGGCGCTGAGAGTCTTGATTGTAAAGAGAGAAGCGTGATATCATCACTGCAAGAGGTTGAGTCAGAGAGTTCCACCCCGCTTGCGAACTACCTTACTAGCAGTATCAGCAGCAATTATCGCGCTCCTCTTGCTGGCACCACAGCCGGTATTATCCGCCGCCGAGCAAGACGCGACAGTATCACCTTCCGCTGCCCCCGATCTCGCGACCCCTGCCGAGCAGGCACCCCCCCCGAGTAAAGATGCGGTCTCACCTGAAGGGACGCCCTCGACCAAGGTAGAATCCGATGCGCAAGCTGTTCCCGCGAGCACGGCAGCATCCGGTCCGAAAGCATCACCGAAAGAGAACACTCTCTCCAAAGAGGATATTCAAAGCCACCTCGAGCTCAATAATTTCGATCAGGTGTCTGATGGAATATTCAGGGGATCCAATCCCTCTGATCACGACATCAACGTACTCTCTCAGTACGGGATCAAAACGATAGTCAATCTCAGAATGAAGGGAAAGGCTACCAGGCACGAAGAAGAAGTGGCAAGAGAAAACGGTATTCGCTACATTCATATACCAATGGGTTTCAGACACCCGCAAGACCAGAACACGGTGAAAGCCCTCGAAGTCATCTGCGACCCTCAGAACCAGCCTGTTTTCATCCACTGCCTCCAGGGCTCCGACCGCACAGGCATGATCGTCGGTATCTACCGCCGTCTATTCGATAACTGGAGCTTCACCCGAACCTACGCCGAGATGCACGAGCATCACTTCAAGCCCTGGCTCATGGGCATGAAAAAAGCAGTCAGAGACTGCGCTAAATCCGCCCGCCTGGTCTCTATTGCCAAGAACAGCTCTGACAAAGAGAAAGAGGCAAAACAGCTTGCCAGAACAGGCGACGCTCCCCTCTAGAGGTCTCTTTCCAGTTCCGGAAAATCGTCTAGCCTTGACGCGCATAGCGGCTCGAGGCAATTCATTTATATAGCTCGTGCCCACTACCTGTTTTCAGAACCTCAACCGATATCGGTTGAACTTCCAAATTCGACCCATCCCGGGGACGGCAAAAAATCCCGCGGAGCTTGAGAATGCGATCAGGAGCCGGTAGAGGCGCTTTTCACGTCAGCCCAGAGCGCCTCTTCGTCATAGCCATCGTCGACCACATCATTGGCAGCCTGGGTTGACGAATTGTGCTTTCTCGACTCTTCCAGCTTTCGCATTCCGGGGTCGAGCTCATACAGCCTGTAAAGCGGTCCCAGAGACGTCTTGAGACTCGTCAGGATACCGTTAACCTCTGTACCGATGAGATTGAAGGCGGCTTTGGCCTGGGGAGTGGTGGCGTGGGTGTCTATGTCGTCGGCCAGACGAACGAGTTTGTCAGTCTCATTGACCAGATTGGTCAGGAGCTGGAGGACCTGTATATCCTTCGTCTTGTTGGTTGTGTCAGAGGACATTGCACCTACCCATATAAACTATTTAAGCAGCTCACGGGCTTCTGTGGGAACCCTGTTTGTTCCGAAAGTCGAAGATTGACCGGCAAATGGGATTCTGACATGATAGCAGGCGTTTCCGCTGGTGCTGCGAAGTATGGGCCTGCTTGAGATCAAGGGACTATCCACCGTATTTCATACCGAGCTGGGTCTGGCTCGTGCAGTCGACAACATAAGCCTTTCCGTAGAGCCCGGGAAGGTTCTCGGGGTGGTGGGCGAGTCCGGTTGCGGCAAATCCATCACATCTCTATCGATTTTAAGACTGGTTCCGCCTCCCGGGGAGATCGTCTCCGGGGAGATTGTTTTTGACGGGCAGAATCTACTTTCCCTGAGCGAAGCCAATATGCGATCGATCCGGGGAAACAAGATCGCTCTCATTCCCCAGGATCCGATGACATCCCTGAATCCGGTCTACACCGTCGGCGACCAGATCATCGAAGCGATCGAGCTCCATCAGAAAGTCGACCGGAAGCAAGCGAGAGCCCGTGCCATCGAGGCTCTCGAGAAAGTACGCATACCTCAGGCAGCGGCTAGAATCGATGATTATCCTCATCAATTCTCCGGCGGCATGCGCCAGAGAGTGATGATCGCCATGGCTCTCTCCTGCAATCCGCAGCTTCTCATCGCCGACGAGCCCACCACGGCTCTCGATGTCACGGTGCAGGCGCAGATCCTGGACCTGCTTAGAGCTATCCAGAAAGAGCAGAACATGTCGATTATCCTGATCACCCACGACCTGGGTGTTGTCGCCGAGATGTGCGATTACGTGGCTGTGATGTATGCCGGCTCGGTAGTGGAGAGGGCTTCGGTGAAAGAGCTTTTCGCCGATCCGAAGCATCCCTATACCGTAGGCTTGCTTCAGTCCGTGCCGAGACCGGGATCGACCCGGTTGCAGCCGATTGAGGGACAGCCGCCGAGCTTGATCTCCCTGCCTTCCGGATGCCGCTTCGCCGGGCGCTGCCCACTTGTAGAAGACCGCTGCCTGGCTCAGATTCCCGAGCTGGAGGAGAAGAGCTCCGGGCATCAGGTCCGCTGTGTTGTCCTCGAAAAAGCCTGACTTGCCGGGGCATGCGGAAGAAGAGCGTGCGCTGGCTGATGTCTTCGGAGCTGATGTTTCCGGAGCCGCTATTTCCGGAGCCGCTATTTCCGGAGCCTCTATATCGGCGCCACTGCCTCCGGTGCCTCGTATTCCGCTTGCCCATAAAAGGGATCTGTATAATTCGTGCCGATGGGCTAAACTGATAGTCGATGCTGAAAAAATCGCCACTTCTTTCTCGCCTGCTCCGGCTGTACTTTTCAGCTCTTTCAGCCCTCGTTGTGAATTTCATGGCGACCGGTCAGACCCGAGCGGAGCCGGTCTCGACTGCCGGTGATGACCGGAAAGATTCATCGGCTATTTTCAACAACGAGCCTCGCCACTATATCCTGGCCCCTTCGGAAAGACGTGGTGTGCTCTTCGAGTACGACATGATTGCGCCGCGCTCGGCTTCTTGCGATTTTGAGGGCGGCGACAGCGATGATGACGCATCCGACGGACCGGGGGCCAGCGGGGGAGATGCCGGTGTAGAGGGTGACCAGCCGCTTCAGGGCTTCATCGACGTAAGCTCGAAGTCCGGGCCTACTCCGGCGCTTCAGGCTATCGTTCCGTCTCTCGACCAGATGAAGAAAGTCCTGGAGGGTAAAGTGAGCGACACCGGCAAGGTCGAGCTCGAGCAGGGCACAGCCCAGAGCGACGAGGAGAAACAGCGATCTCTCATCGCCGAGGCCTTTTTGAAACACGGCACCCTGGGAGTGCTGGTAGTGGCTACTTTCACCGGAACCCTGGAGGTCTACCAGGTGCTGCGGGGCAGTCCGGCTCAGTATGCCGGTCTCAGACCCGGCGACAAGATCGTCGAAGTGAACGGGCGCAGGATCTCGGGAGCCGATATCAAGAACATCTATCACATCCTCACCGGGTATCGCGGGCAGAGCAAAACACTGAGAGTCCAGCGCGGGATCGACCAGCGGACCATGGTGGTGCCACTCTGGGGAATTTATGATTTCCGGGACAGGAGAAGTCAATATATAGAGTATTACTGGTATCTCCTCTATCACAACCTGATCGGTCCGAAAGACTACGAGAAGGCGGTGAAGCCTTTCCTCTATTTCAAGCCGCCCACTGTGAGACCGCCGAAGAAACCTGCCGGTAAATGATCGAGCCTGAGAGCAACATGGATATCCTGCTCTTGCGCCGGGTACTGGCTCCCCCGTCCCTGTTTCTGCTAATCTAGTGGCTTATGCGAATCCCGACCACAGCACAGATAAGAAGCCTCGAATCGGACTGGATCGCCAATTGCGGCGAGCACTGGGGTCAGGTGCTCATGGAGATTGCCGGACGGGGCGCCGCCATTCGCACCCTGCGCCTCTGGCAGGAGAGTCCCGGTCAGGTGGTGGTGGTTTGCGGCAAAGGCAATAACGGCGGGGATGGTCTTGTGGTTGCCAGGTACCTGGCTCTATGGGGCATCCCGGTTTCGGTGCGGGTGATTCACACAACCAGGCAGATGGTGGGAACTGCCGCCCGAGCAAGCGCGAGAGCCGGCGCCAGCACGAGTTCGAGGTCGAGTTCGACTGCAAGTTCGAGTTCGAGTGCAAGTTCGAGTTCGAGTGGAAGTTCGAATTCGAGTGCAAGATCTAGTTCGACTGCAAGTTCAAGTGCCGGTTCGAGTTCGAGTAGTCCGGGCTCTCACGACGACGATATAGACGTGCAGTTCGCCAGCAAAGAGAGCAATGTCAACCTGGCAATCCTGGAATCCCTGGGTGTCGATATCGCCGCCCTCACCGAAGAGGCTTTCCTGCCCCTCGATGATATGCACGATGAGAAAGGCGGGGCTTCCGGTCAGGACAGCTTCACCGAAAGTCTGTCGGAAAGCTTGTCGGAAGGTTTTTCAGAAGGTTTTTCGGAAGGCTTCAGCGCCTCCGATCCCGAGGTTGACGGAGTTTTTCTGGGCGCCTCCCTGATTGTCGATGCCATATTCGGTACCGGGCTCGATCGCCAGGTCGAGGGTTTCTACAAACGCGTGATCAGAAGCATCAATCGCAGTGGCAAGCGGGTGATCGCCATCGATGTGCCGTCAGGGATCGATTCGGACAGCGGTCAGGTCCTCGGTGCTGCCGTGCGCGCCGACGAAACCGTCACTTTCGGCTATCTCAAACCGGGTCTGATCACACATCCGGGCACCACCCTCAAAGGCGCCATCTCGATCGTGGACATCGGGCTGCCCGAGTTGCCCGATTCGCGTAATGGCGAACCGGATATCAATCTCACCACCGTCGATATCGTGCGTGAGATTCTGCCCATGCGTCCGGTGGACAGCCACAAAGGCACTTTCGGCAGGCTTCTCACCATAGCCGGCAGCCTGGGCATGACCGGGGCGGCGCTGCTTGCCGGTCTGAGCTCGCTGAAAAGCGGAGCCGGTCTATGCTATCTGGCGGTGGCCCGTTCGCTACTGCCCCTGGTGCCCTCTCAAGAGCTTGTCTACAAACCGATGCCCGAAACCGAAGCCGGCAGCCTCAGCCTGGCGGCCTTCGAGACTCTCAAGCATGAAGTCGACCGCGTCCAGTCGGTCATCCTCGGTCCGGGGTTGAGCACCAATGACGAAACCGTCGAGCTGGTGGCAAAACTCGTCGATCATATAAGCGTCCCCTGCATAGTCGATGCCGACGGGCTCAATGCCCTGGCCCTCAAGAAATGCGGTCTGGGGGAGGCGTCCCAGATGTTCGTTCTCACTCCCCATCCCAGAGAGCTCGCCCGCCTTCTGGAGCA
>JACAEP010000135.1 GCA_013388795.1 Chloroflexota bacterium
GAAGATCGGATTCGATCCCCGCCTGGAACCCAAAGAGGATGTCCGCCAGGTTGCTTCGTTAGCCGAGTGGCTGCAATCCAAAACGGGTTTGCATTTCAGTGTCTTCATCCCGGAGCCTGCCGAAAACGTAGTGGACGGCCTGTGCAACGGCAAGGTGGATTTTGCCGTGGTTGGCACGGTCTCGTATTTGCAGGCACACCGCCGCTGCGACGCGCGCATCCTGGTGCGCGGACTCAACCAGGATGGCAAGGATACCTACCGCGCCGCCATCATCGTCCCGCCCGACAGCCCGCTGCAAACGCTCACCGATTTGCGCGGACATACCTTTGCGTTCGGTGCGGTCAACTCCACGCAGGGACATCTCATCCCGCGTCTGATGCTGCAACAAGCCGGGCTGCGGCTGGACGATTTCTCTGCCTACACGTACACCGGCTCGCATGCCGAGACCGCCAACGCCGTCACCAGCCGCCGCTACGAAGCCGGCGCCTTGCAGGATACGCTCGCCTTCGACCTGGCTCGCCGCGGCTTGGTGCGCATTCTGGCGCTTTCAGATGAATACCCATCCAGCGGAATCGTCGCCGCGCCGCATGTGCCGCAGCAGACTCTTGTAATGGTCCAGCAGGCGCTTTTGCAACTTCAGCCTGCCGTGGCGGATGCCGCATATTTGTACCAGTGGCAGCGCACCGAAATGCCGCTGGGCTTCGTCCCTGCCAGGGATGAGGAATACGAAAGCCTGCGCCAGATTGCTCAGGCCATCGGTTTGCTGGAACCATAACACATATCGTCCCGAAGGTTTCGTGACGAGAACCTTCGGGACGCTGCCTATTATCAATCATGCGCTTCCTCAACCGTTTTTTGCCCCACCGTCTCACCAGCCGCATCACGCTCAGCATGGTGTTGATTGTCGTTCTGGCCGGGCTGACAACCACCTTTGCCATCAACCAGATCCTGGCGCGCAGCCTGCGCCAGGAATTGAGCAACTCGGGTCGAGCTATCACCCTCTCGCTGGGAGACAGCCTGGCAAACGCCCTGCTGGACGGCAATCTGGTCAGCATTCAGGAGGCGCTCAACGATACCCTCGCCTCCAATCCCGATGTGGTGTATGTCTTCGCCTTTGGACCGCACACGCCCATTGTGCATACCTTTGAAGATGGCTTTCCGCGCGGCTTGATGTACGCCCTGACCGCGCCGCGTCCCGGTCCTTCCGGCGAACTGCTCCTGCTGACCGAAAACGGACTGGTGCGCGATTTTGTCTATCGCCCGCTGGATGGGATCAACGCCGAAGTCCATATCGGCATCAGCGAGAACCGCATCCAAGCCGAACAGCGTCGGGTGACGGGCATCGTCCTGGCATTGACCGCCGTGGGCTGTCTGCTGGCGGCAGCCATGACGTATGTCTTCAGCCGCCTGGCAACTTCCCCGCTGGTGGAATTGACGCAGCGCGTCCATCAACTGGGGGAGGGGCGGCTGGACGAGCGCATCTCCCTGCCAACTGGCGACGAAGTTGGCGAACTGGCGGCGGCATTCAACGCCATGGCGGAGAAGATCCAGGCTGCCATTCGACGCCTGAGCATTTCGGAGGTGGGCTACCGAACCTTGCTCTCTGCGGCCAGTGAAGTGGGCGAAGGCATCGCACTTATCTCCGAGCAAAGCGGCAACGATGGAATCTTGCTGTTCGTCAACGAGACCTTTGCCCGCTTGACGGGCTTCACGCCGCAGGAATTGATCGGCGTCAACGTTGCCAGCGTGCTTGCGCCTGATTCGCTGGAACTGGCGTATCAATCCTGGCAGTCGCTTCACTTGGGCGCGGCGCAGAGCGGCGTGACCGAATTGACTCTGGCTGGGCGGCATGGTGAGCGTTATGCGGTGGAAACCGCCAGTACGCGCATCATATACCAGGAAACGCCCGCCATCGTCTGGTTTGTGCGCGATATTACCGAGCGCAAACAGCGCGAGCAGGAATTACGCTTGCGCAACCGCGAACTCTCCGCCCTCAATGCGGTGGCTTTTGCCATGAGCGAGCCATACTCGCCCGATATGCTCCAGCGCGGCTTGCGCGAAGCCTTGCAGGCACTGGAACTGGAGATAGGCTGGGTGACCCTCTTGAATGCGGACGGAAGCGGAAAAGTGGTCGCCTGCGAAGGGATGGAGTTTCCCTCGCTCACGCGCTTCCCGAATTGTCGCTGCGGCCAAAGCCTGCAAAATGGACAGGGAACGGTGGTAGCGGTCAAGGAGGAATGCCTGTTGAGCCGCCTCGCCGAGTCATCCGCTGAAGGGTGGCAGCACGCCACCGTCCCGTTGGGCAGACCCGAAAAAATGCTGGGGGCGTTGAGTGTGGCATTTTCATCCACTCGTTCTTTCGATGAGAGCAACCTGCGTCTGCTCTCCGCCATCGGGAGGCAGATGGGCATTGCCCTGGAGAACGCCCGCCTGTGGGAAGAACTGCGCCAGAGGGAACAACTGCGCAGTGAACTGCTGGCGCGTTCGCTCCTCGCCCAGGAGGGAGAGCGCAAGCGCATTGCCCGTGAACTGCACGACGCCACCGGTCAATCGCTCAACGCCATCCTGTTTGGGTTGAAAGCCGCCGAGAGCGCCGCCCAAAACGATGCGGCGCAAATGCCAAACCTGCTGGCGCGTTTGAAATCCGCCGTCAGCGACACCGTGCGCGAATTGCAGGAAATCATCTACGCCCTGCGCCCCAGCGTGCTGGACGATTTGGGATTGCTCCCCGCCCTGCGCTGGTACGCCGAGAGCCGCCTGGAAAACGAAGGTGTGCAGGTCGTGTGGAAAATCTCTGACGGAGAGCGCCGCCTGCCCGCCGAAATCGAGACCGCCCTGTTCCGCATCGCCCAGGAAGCCATCACCAACATCTCAAAGTACGCCGCCGCGCGGCGCGTGGATTTTTGGCTGACGTTTGCAACCGCCCGCGTCGCCCTCCAAATTACGGATGACGGGCGCGGCTTCGATGTGAACGAAGCCCTGGCACATCATCTGCAAGACGGGCGCGGTTTGGGACTGCTCGGAATGCGCGAGCGCGCCGAGTTGCTGGGCGGCAGGCTACAGGTCGAATCCCGACCCGGCGCGGGGACGCGCGTCACGGTAGAATTACCTTTGTCCGAGGGAGAAATCACCCCATGAAAAAAATTCGCATCCTGCTGGCAGATGATCATGCCGTTTTAAGGGCTGGCATCCGCGCCCTGCTCGAAGCGCAGCCCGACCTGGAGGTGATTGGCGAAGCGGGCGATGGGCAGGCGGCGGTTCAGCGCGCCCGCGAGTTGCAGCCCGATGTGGTAGTGATGGATATTGGCATGCGCGGTCTGGACGGGCTGGCTGCCACGCGCCAGATTCTGGATTCCAATCCCAAGACCCGCATCCTGTTCCTCACCCAGCACGAGAACAAGGAATACGTCCTGCCCGCATTGAAATTGGGCGCGGCGGGATATGTGCTGAAGCGCGCCGAGGGGGATGAACTCCTCACTGCCATTCGGACGGTCTACGCTGGCGGCACTTTCCTGGACCCGGCGATTGCCGGCGCGCTGGTGAGCGAAGTCAATCGTGACGAGAAAACCGCCGACCCGTTCGACAGCCTGAGCGAACGCGAGCGCGAAGTGCTGGTTCTGCTGGCGCAGGGGAAAACCTATCAGCAAATCGCCGAGATTCTCTTCATCAGCCCCAAGACGGTGGATTTTCACCGCATCAACATCATGCGGAAACTCGGCTTGACCAACCGCGCCGAACTGACTCGTTTTGCCATCCAGCGCGGGCTGTAGCGCAACTCAATGAGTTGCGCCGCCACAATTATGACCACTTTCTTTCGCCGTAACCTCCCTCACTACCACCTCCCCAACGCCACCTACTTTGTCACCTTTCGGCTGGCGGGAAGCTTGCCCTTCGATGTAGTGAAGCGCCTGCATGAAGAATACGAAGCCGAAAAGCGCCAATTGCAACGCCATCTCAGCGGAAAAGCGTTATATGAGACGCTCTATCAGGCGCAAAAACGACAATTCGCCCGCATGGACAAAGCGCTCGACTAGGCATTGTACGGTCCCCGCTGGCTTGCCCAGCCGGAATGCGCTAGTATCGTGATGGAACTCCTTCATTCTTTTGATGACCAGGAATATCACTTGCACGCGTTTTGTCTGATGAGCAATCATGTTCATGTGCTGTTAGACCAGCAGGACATCCACGAACCGACACCCCGTCACGATGGCAAGCATTACACTGCTATCAGCCGCGCCATGCGTTTGCTGAAACGGCGCAGCGCCGCTTTCTGCAATCAGGCGCTGGAGCGCAGCGGTCCCTTTTGGCAGCATGAAAGTTACGACCACGTCGTCCGCAACGAAGGCGAATTTGAGCGTATTCTGGCTTACATCGCCAACAACCCTGTCAAAGCCGGGCTGGTGACTAACTGGGCAGATTGGCCCTATACCTACATCGTGTAGGGACAACTCATTGAGTTGTCCCTACAAGTTGCCCCCACTAGGAAAATTCCCAGTCCCAAACTGGGAATCCAGGCAGTTACGCCGCCGGGCGCTTCTCCCTACAATGAAAGCGTGGGACTCTGTCCTGCGCTTTCGGCTTATTTAAGCCCAATCTTTGAAAGGAGAATGAGTATGCCCCAAAATCTTCTGAACAAGTTCTCCAGCGATGTCTTTGCCGGTTTGGTCGCCCCAGCCTTGAAGCCAGGCGGTCTGGAGGCGGTTCACCCTGCTTTCAGCATCCAGGGAGATGAACTAACGCCCATCCCCGACATCCCGGAAGGCATCAACGGAGAAAAGCACTACATCCAGCGCATGATGGAAGACTTGCAGCGCGCCCTGCAAAAACCCATCGAACAGCGCAAGTGGGGAATGTTGATTGACCTGCGCAAATGCACCGGCTGTAACGGCTGCAACATCGCCTGCGTCACCGAGAACAAACTGCCGCCGGGCATCAGTTACCGCCCGGTGATGACCGAAACGCACGGCACGTTCCCGAACGTCTCGCGGCGATTCACCCCGCGCCCGTGTATGCAGTGCGAAGAGCCGCCCTGCGTGGATGTCTGCCCGGTCAATGCCACCTGGAAGCGCGCCGACGGAATCGTGGCAATTGACTACGACAAGTGTATCGGCTGCCGCTACTGCATCACCGCCTGCCCATACGCGGCGCGCTCCTTCGACGCCGGTTACTTCTACGGCGATTTCAACGGCGGCGAGCGTCAGCCTTACGAATTGCTCCCTTCGCCGGAATATGGCGAAGAGCGTGTTCGTGAGGAAGGCAGTTCTCCCATCGGCAACGCCCGCAAATGTAACTTCTGCATTCATCGCATCGAGCGCGGCGAACTGCCCGCCTGCACGGTCAGCTGCTTTGGGCACGCCACCTACTTCGGCGATTTGAACGACCCGCAGAGCCTGGTCTCTGAATTGCTTTCCCAGCCAAATGTGATGCGGCTCAAAGAAGAACTCGGCACCAATCCCAAGGTGTACTACCTGGTGTAGGAGGCAAACGATGAAAACTCAAAATTCCGAAAAACAACTTTCGCGGCGCGACTTTCTCAAACTCAGCGGGGTAGGCGCAGCGAGTCTGGCAGCCTTGCAGGGACTGGGCAGCGGCTTCAAACCCATCAGCGCCGCCGCAGCGCGCGCCGCGTTGCAGGATAACGCCAAGTATGTTTATACGTCTTGCGTGATGTGTCCCGCCGAATGCGGCATCAAGGTTAAAGTGGAAAACGGCGTTGCCTCCGCCATCTACGGCAACGTCTATGGCCCGATGAACACCAACGGCGTGTGCGGAAAAGGCGCTTCTGGTTTGCAAATGGTCTACAATGCCAATCGCATCAAATACCCGATGATTCGCGTTGGCGAGCGCGGCGAAAGCAAGTTCAAGCGCGTCTCATGGGACGAAGCCCTGAACTACATTGCCGACAAGTTGATTGCGCTCAAGAAGAAACACGGCGCAGAATGCGCCATCATGGACGCCGGCGACGTAACCGACCGCGACCCGTACTGGTATCTCTTCCGCGCCTTCGGCTCGCCGCACGTCACCGAGCATGGCGCAATCTGTGACACCCCGCGCCGGCACGGACCGAAAATCATGTTCGGCGGCAAGCGCGTCGAGCCGGACGTCATGCGTCCCGTTCTCGTCCGCCAGCCGGATGGCTCGCTCAAGAACGATTACAGTTATCGCACCAAACTGATTATCTATGCCGGTTGGAATCCCTTCACCGCCACGCGCATCAACTACGAATCGCGCGGCACGGTGGAAGCCAAACTAGCGGGCGCGAAAATCATCGTAATTGACCCGGCGCTCTCCAACACCGCCACCAAAGCCGACCAGTGGATTCCCATCCGCCCCGGTACCGACCCCGACCTGTTCGCCGCCATCTTGCGCTACATCCTCGAAAACAACGATGACAACGACCCCTTCCGCCGCTACATTGACTGGTCCTTCCAGGAGTACAGTCAGGGCTGGGACGAGTTCCTCGCCGCGTTCAGGTCCCGCTGGTACAAGAAAGACCCGCTCAACGGCTTGAAATACTTCAGCCTCGAATGGGCGGCGGAGCGCACCGGCATCGCAGCCGATAAAATCGCCGAACTGGCACACACCTACGGCATCACCAAACCCGCCGCGCTCGTCTGGGGCATGAACGGCATCGGACATCACTACAACGGTTATGTCGCTTCCATCATCGGCACGGTGCTCAACGTCATCACCGGCAACATGGAAGTCCCCGGCGGCGCAATTGACACCGAACTGGTCAAGAGTGACAAAGGCGGCAAGGCCAAAGGCGAAGACTTCGTCAAACGCGAAGTGACGCGCAAGGTCAACGGTCAGGATGTGACCGGCAAAATCGAAGAACTGCACATGGACTACTACGGCGACTGGCCCGCCGCCTGGGATGATGTGGTCGGCGATTACCCGCGCCGTTTCCTGGAAGGCGTCACGCTTCGTTATGGCCCCTTCCGCGGCTACAAATATCCCATCAAAGCCTTCTTCATGCGCACCGGCAACCCGGTCATTACCGGCTCGAACACCGCCCACTGGATCGAAGCCCTGACCGCCAAAGACGGCGACGAGTACCGCGTCGAACTGGTCGTTTACATTGACACACCCATGCTTGAAACCGGCCTGTACGCCGATGTCATCCTGCCCGAAGCCAGTTACCTGGAGCGGATGGCTCTTTCAGACATTTATCCCAGCCATCAGGTCATCTACCTGCGCGATTTCGTGATTGACAAACTGCACGAATCCAAGACGCAGTACGACATCATGATTGCCCTGGCGCAGAAACTGCACGAAAAGGGCGACCCCGACATCAAGCCCGAAGACTTCTGGGAGAAGTTCCCCACCGAAGAAGACTTTTGGAACGAAGCCCTCAAAGTCGCGCCGGGACGCGCCCACGCCGGCGTGCCTCTGCCCTACCCGAAATATCCCGTCAACTACAAACTTATCGGCACGCCCGATTCGCTCGAATCCGGCAAGGCGACGATTGACGATGAGAAGAAGGTCGTGCAGGGCGAATACGTCACCGCCCAGTGGCTGCGCGAACACAACGGCGTCGCCATCTGGCCCATGTCGTGGCATCGCTTTAACAACGGCGGCGTGCTGAAGACCGCCAGCAAAAAGGTCGAGTTTGTTTGGGATTACGAAGTCGAAAAAGACGGCGAGAAGAAACGCCAGGGACAGTATTCCAAATACAACAAACTCATCGAAGCCGCCGGCGAAACGCCCTTTGCCATTGCCAAACTGGGCTGGAAGAAATACGAATCCACCTTCTACTGGTTCGAGACTGTCTGGAATCCCTACACCAACCCGGACTACGCCAAATACAAGGATGAATATCCCTTCCAAGTGGTTTGCGGGCGCGTGCATCATGCCATGTCTGGCACGCAACTGGTGGACTGGCTGGGACGCATCCCCACCGAAGACCTGTGGGCGCCGCTCAACGACGAGCGCGTGGTGGACGAAATCGTCATCGGCGAAAACGGCCCCACCCCCAGCGGGCGCAAGGTGCAGCTGGCAAAAGGTTCGTGGTGCATCGGCGTCATTCAGATGAGCGCTTCCGACGGACGCAAACTGGGCTTGCAGACCGGCGACTTGGTGGAACTGGAAACCCCGCTCGGACACAAGACGCGCGGCAAGGTCAACCTGGTGGAGACCATCCGCCCCGGCGTGCTGCGCGTGGCAATGGGCGCGGGCGGACGCTTCAGCCCCGGCCTCGGTCTGACCTACGATTTCCGCGACGTGACCCCCAACGCCAACGACCTGACCGACCCTGAAGGTCACTCGCCGATTATGGGCATGCCTGTTTATGCCGACATCATCGCTAAGGTGAAGAAACTATGACAGGCGATATGCTGGAAACCCGGCTGATTCTCTATCGTCTGTTAGCGGCGCTCTACCACTACCCCATGAGCGAAGAAACGCTGGAAGCGCTTCGCTCGCTGGACTGGCAGGAGAACGGCGGCGCGGCAGAAGCCTTGCGCGAAGCGCAGTCCGCGCTCGATGCCCCCCTCAGCGCGGCAATGCTCGAACGCCTGAACGTAGAAATGACGCGCCTGATGGAAGGACCGGGCGTCACCCCCGCCATCCCTTACGCATCCTACCACCTGCACGGACAGCAACTGATGGGACCCTCCGCTCAAGCCGTCCGCCGCCTCTACCTGGAATGGGGAGTTGCTCCCGAACAAGGAGCGATTCCCCCCGACCACCTCTCGCTCGAATTGGGCTTCCTGTCGTTTCTGGCAGAACAAACGCTGGAAGATGACAAACGGGAAGACGCCCTGCGCGCCAGCCTGGTCTTCCTGCGCGAACATCTGCTGCCCTGGCTGCCGCAATTCTGCGCCGCGCTCGAAACCAGCGCCCGCGAACCCTTCTTCGGCGCATTGAGCAGGCTCACCCGTCAGGTGGCCGCGGCAGATGAACTCTGGCTGCATGAATCCTTGTCAGGACAACTCATAGAGTTGTCCTGACACAAATTGTCTATAAGGAGAAGCCTCCTATGAAAACGACCGAAAAAATTCTTTGGGCTATCGCTGGTCTCGGCTTTTTGGCGGGACTGGTGGGTTTGTTCAACCGCATCACGGGCGGACATCTGGTCGCCGCCTACAACACCTACGTCCCCTGGGGACTATGGATTGCCGTTTACGTCACGCTGATTGGCATATCGGTGGGCGCGTTTCTGGTTGCCGCGCTTGGATACGGCTTCGGCGTCAAAGCAGTTCAGCCGCTCGGCAAGATGTCTCTGCTGGTGGCGCTGGCTGCCCTGGCGGGCGGACTGACCAGCGTCTGGCTCGACCTGGGACGCTCGGAGCGCATCTTCAACCTGTTTCTCTCCACCAGTCCCCGCTCGGTGATGGGACTGATGACCTGGTTCTACACCCTCTACGGCATCCTGTTGCTGGTCATGCTCTACCTGGCGCGGAAACAGCCCCAAAGTTTCGCCCTGCGTGTTCTGGGTTGGATTGGCTTGCCGTTTGCCATCCTGTTCGGCGGAGCAGAAGGCTCGCTCTTCGGCGTGGTTGGCGCCCGCGCCCTGTGGGAATCGGGATTGACCCCCATCCTGTTCCTGGTCGAAGGCGCATTCAGCGGCGTGGCGCTCTTGCTTTTCCTGAGTGTCCTCTTTGGCGAGCGTGAGCCGCAGCCTTTCCTGCGTAATCTGACGCTTGCCCTGCTGTTCGCGGTGCTCGTTCTGGAAGCGTCGGAATACTTCACCGCCTTCTACGCCAACATCCCCGCCAAGACCGCCAGTCTGCAAATTGTCCTGTTCGGCGAATACTGGTGGGTGTTCTGGATTGCTCATTTGGGATTGGGTCTCTTCCTGCCGTTGCTCCTGCTTGCCGCCGCGCCCAAGAATCAAACCGCCCTGGCGTTGAGCGGCGCGCTGGCGGCGCTGATGGCGATCACCACCAAACTCAATCTGGTCATCCCCGCCCTCACCGTGCCAGAGTTCGAAGGTTTGCGCACCGCGTATGTCGGTCCTGGCTTGAGCCTGGACTATTTCCCCACTGCTACCGAATGGCTCGTAGCGACTTGGGCGGTCTCGCTGGCCGGGCTGATTTTCCTGGCAGGTTATCGCCTGCTGATGGGCAAACAAGCCACCGCGTGACCTTTTGTTTCTCATTTCTCCCATCCCCTTCCTGCACATTTTGCGGGAAGGGGATGAGAGAGGCAACAGGTTTTGCCATAATCTGTCGGGAAATCCCCTACGCGCCAGATGACAGTCCGTGTGACCTTCGTCACTTCATCATCTGCTGCTTTTCTGCTACACTAAACACATCTCTCCGAAGCCTGACCGCCTAAACAAACTTGCATGGCGGCAGGACAGTGGGACAGGTCTCTGACCCGTCCTGCCGGGTAAAAGTGGAAACGCTTTTGCCCCCCGCCCTC
>JACAEP010000080.1 GCA_013388795.1 Chloroflexota bacterium
CTCGCCCCGCAGGAAGTGGAAGACAAGAAGAATTTGGTAAATAGACTGATCGGCCGCATTCGTCAACTCTAATCTCATAAGGCCGAAAGGATAGGTATTATGCAAACGGTCAAAATGGTCGTCACAGGTCCATTCAGCGCTGGCAAGACCCAGTTTATTCAGTCTGTCAGCGAGATTGATGTGGTTGCCACGGAACGAAAGATCTCGTCTGAGGAAGAACGTTCCGTTAAATCTGCCACCACGGTTGCCATGGATTTTGGGCGCATCACGGTGGATGAAGACCTGGTCCTTTACTTGTTTGGCACACCGGGGCAGAAACGCTTCGACTTTATGTGGGAAATCCTCTCTGAAGGCATGCTCGGCTTCATTGTGATGGTGGACAGCACCCGCCCGGAAACCTTCCGTGAAGCGCGTTCCATCCTTGAAACCTTCCGCGCCTATGCGCCCACTCCTTTTGTGGTGGCCGCCAATAAACAAGATAAAGATGATGCCTGGGATCTGGAAGATATGGGGCACGCCTTGCGCCTCGATAAAACGACAAAATTACTGCCTTGCATTGCGACAGACCGCAACTCCGTCAAAACCATATTGCTTGAATTGTTGTACAGCATTATGCAAGAGATGGAAGGAAAATAGCAGGCGGGTGATGTGCAACTGTGTCTTCCATTACAACTGATCAGGGAATTGTACATTATGAGGTTTACGGGCGCGGACGCCCCGTAATCCTTTTGCATGGCTGGCTTGGGTCTTGGGGGCTGTGGCAGGAAACCATGGCTTATTTGGGCGCGTTCTATCGAACCTATGCCATGGATTTTTGGGGCTTTGGCGAATCGGGCAAGAAGCGCGAAACCTATGCCGTCTCCGATTTTGTCGATCTTGTCAATCAATTCATGGAACAACTTGGCATTGTCCATGCGCCGCTGGTCGGTCATAGCATGGGCGGCACAGTCAGCCTATCGGTTGCCATCAAATACCCCGAACGGGTTAGCAAGGTGGCAGTGGTTGGGTCGCCTATTGTCGGCTCATCCCTGGCGCCATTGCTCAAACTGGCAGGACAGCGCCCCATTGCCTTTATGCTTTTTAACATGTTTGGGCCTTTCCGGGCATTCATGAAGTATTACTATTCAAAACAGATTTGCTCCGACCCGCGTTTTCCTGACATGATGGACCGCGATCTTTCCCGTACGACGGTTGAATCTTTCCTGCTTTCCATTGCCTCACTTCGACGGACCGACCTGACCCCCATGCTGGGGCAAATTAAAGCGCCCGCCTTGGGAATGTATGGCGATAAAGACGTCATTGTTCACCCATTGCAGTGGCAGCCCATGCAAAAAGGGATTCAACATGCAATCATCGAGCGGTTTCCCAAGGCTGGGCATTTCCCCATGCTTGAAGAGCCGCTTGAGTTCGCGCAAAAATTAAAAAATTTCCTGGATAAAGACTTCCAAAATCAATGAATCCATCAGCCTACTTTTACCCCCCAAAAATGGGAAGGATCATCCTTCTCAGCCTGGAGGAGGTCATCGGCAAAAGCGGGGTGGGCGCTGTCTTGAGCCTGGTAAACTCAAATGAATTGAAAACGAACCTTCCATCTGCCGCTTATGAGCGAGCGTTTTCGTTTGAGGCAATCAGCCAACTTCATCAGGCTTTGGAACAAGCGTATGGTCCGCGCGGCGGGCGGGGGCTGGCGCTGCGAACCGGCCGGGCTTGTTTCAAATATGGGCTAAAGGAATATGGCTCCCTGCTCGGATTGAGCGAAATTGCATTTCGGCTGTTGCCGCTTCCGACCAAATTACGGACGGGTGTACGATCCTTTGCTGACCTGTTCAACAAACAGACCGATCAGCGCGTTCACATTGAAGAGACAGAGACTTTCATCTACTGGCATATTGAGCGGTGTCCGCTATGCTGGCAGCGCCAAGCAGATGGACCGGTTTGCCAATTGGTCGTCGGTTTACTTCAAGAGGCGCTATACTGGCTGAGTGGTGGGAAAATCTTCAGCGTGGAGGAAACATCCTGCATCGCATGCGGTGATGCGGAATGCATCATCTCCATTCAAAAAATTCCCCTAACCTGACCGGAACAAATTTGTGTTTTCCCGCAGGCATGTTTGGTCGCGCTTTGATTTATAATACTTTTCATGCTAAAAGTCATTCTTCACGCGCCCAATTTGATCATGCCGTTTTGCGAACCGGCGCGTGAACTTCGTATTCAGAATTCCCCACTCTGGCTTCACCAACGTACCCTGTTGGCGCCCTATGTCACCCGTGAAATGGAATTGAAACAGGGCGAGCGGCTCCAGCCTTCACGCGAACCGACCATCGTTTACCGCGACAACCTGTTTTTTGACGAGTTTTACATCAAGGCATTCATGGAAGAAGCCCTGCGGCTCAAACGCCCTGTCCGCGCGGCTTTCCGCGCCGATGACCCTGCGTTTCGCGAGCATTCTTTGCCGCTGTCCACATCCTATACCCCTGCCGGGAGTTTGTACCTGGCCGATTTATGGTATTACCCCAACGGTCCGGTGGCGGGAGCCGAGCCGCTGGTCATTGATATGCAGGCACGGGAGATCGGCTACTATCACGTGCCTACCTATATGGCAGACCAAAGCGGCGATCTCGTTTTTCAGGTACCGCTGCGCTCCATGCTGGCCATCGACTCTTGGGTGCATGTTTTTATTGCGGATATGGTCTTCAGCCAGTTTGCGCGCGGCGCCCGGTTTGAAAAACGCCTTAATGAAGACCTCGGTTTTAAGTTGAAGATCCTGGGCAAAGCCATCTTTGAAGGACGCCAGGTATTGGAATGTTCTGAACTGGTGAAGGTGGGCAAAGGCTGTGTGATCGACCCCAGCGCCGTCATACATGGACCGACCATCATTGGCGATAATGTGACCATCAACGCAGGCGCGGTCATTGAAAACTGTGTGGTTGGGAATAACGTCAATGTCTCGCAGGATGTGCAGTTGATGCTCTCGGTGGTGGGCGATGGGGCGTTCCTGCCATTTCGCACCGCCCTTTTCATGACCACCGTCATGGAAAACAGCATGGTGGCGCAAAATACTTGTTTGCAAATGTGTGTGGTTGGGCGCAACACCTTCATTGGCGCCGGCTCCACCTTTACCGATTACAACCTGATTCCCGCCCCCATCCGCGCCCGGGATGGGAACGGCAGATTAAGCATATCCAACCGTCCCGTTTTGGGCGGCTGCGTAGGACACAATTGCCGCATTGGCTCAGGGATGATCATTTACCCGGCGCGCACCATTGAGTCGGATGTGGTGCTGGCGGCTTCGGCAGAGCGCCGCGTGATTGACCGCGATATTACCTTTGACCAGAGTGATCACCACAAATTGAAACTTTCTCACTTACACCAAACCCCGTATCATAAAAAGTCGAAAGCCGAGGTTGAATCCTGGTAATGGATAGCTTCGCGTTTATCATTCACCCCATCGATCCCAAGCGCGACGTTAGCCGAAAATTCCCGTTCCTGGGAAAAGCGCTCAACGAAAGGCAGATTGACTTTTTCTCCACCTATTTTCCCCCGGTTTACATTTCTGAAATCGAGGGAATCACCTCCAAGACAACCGGAAAACAGGTAAAAGGCTGGTTCCTTGCATGTCCGTATACTCCAAGGCGCATGATGTAGTTGCCTGAGCGCACGGTCTATCGTAAAATTATCCAAACCGGGCGCATGGCTGAAAAACTCGGCGCAGACATTCTGGGACTGGGCGCCTTCACCTCGGTGGTGGGGGATGCCGGGGTGAGCATTGCGAACGCCCTCGATATTCCCGTGACTACCGGCGATTCGTACACCGTGATGATGGCGGTGCAAGCCATCCGCGAAGCAGCCAAAGTCATGGATATCCAAATGGCAGATGCGACAGTTGCCGTTGTGGGCGCCACCGGCTCGATTGGGCGCGTCTGTGCGGAACTGTTGGCTGGTGAGTCCGCCCGGACCTTGCTCATCGCCCGCGATGAGACCAGGCTTCAGGTTTTGCGAGACAGGCTCAAGGTCCATGCCCGAAGCGAGCTTTGCATCAGCACGAACATGGACATCTTAAAGGATGCGCAGCTGATTCTGACGGTTACCAGCGCGATCCACGATGTCATCCACCCGGAACATTTACAGCCTGGAAGCGTGGTCTGTGATGTGGCGCGCCCCCGCGATGTTTCTGCAATGGTGGCGGCAAAGAGAGATGATATATTAGTGATTGACGGCGGTATGGTGGATGTGCCAGGCCCCGTGGATTTTCATTTTAATTTTGGTTTCCCCGAGGGCAAGGCATATGCCTGCATGGCAGAGACGATTGCCCTCGCATTGGAAGGCAGGTTTGAGGATTATACGGTAGGCAAGGACATTACGCTTGAACGGGTGCGGGAGATCACCGCGATTGCCGAACGACACGGGTTTCGCTTGAGTGGTTTCCGTTCGTTCGAGCGTGAAGTGACGCAGGAACAGATCGAAGCCGTTCGTCGGAATGCGCGCAAAGGACGCGTTTAAGTAAAGTGCAATAAAAAAATGAAAAGAACAATGTTGTTTGCTCGAATGACAAAATTTTGACAAACAGCAGGAGGCTTAAATGGGAACTGCCCGCCTTTTGGTAGTGGAAGACGATGTTGACATTGCCAACATGCTAAAAATTTATTTCACAGGTTTGCAATATGATGTGGATGTTGCCAACCGTGGGCGCGATGCGCTGGACAAGACCCGTCAGGTGTTACCGCACCTGATTGTGTTGGACATTATGCTGCCCGACATTGATGGGTATGAGGTTTGCCGCACGCTGCGCACCAACACGCGTACCAGTCACATTCCTGTGATTTTCCTGACCCAAAAGGACGAGCGCAGCGATAAACTGCAGGGACTGGAACTTGGCGCGGATGATTACATCACCAAGCCGTTTGATATTGAGGAATTGAAATTGCGCGTCCAGGGCGCGATCCGCCGCGCGGAACGGGAAAGCCTCACCGATCCACGATCGGGGTTGCCCGCCGGGCGCCTGATCGAAGAACAATTACGCCGCATCATCCGCGAGAAAGCATGGGCATTGTTGGACCTGCGCATCAACAATTTTGAAGCATTCAAAGATGTGTATGGCTTTGTGGCGGGTGACGACGTCATGCGTTTTGCTGCCATGCTGATCGGCGAAGTGGTGGATGAACTGGGCACTCCGAATGACTTTATTGGTCATGCCGGCGGTGATAACTTTATTATCATCACCACCACGGAGGCGGCGCCGTTGATCCGTCAGAAGATCAAAGATCGCTTTGCAGAGGAAGTGCAAAGCCATTACAACTTTATTGATCGTCAGCAGGGATTCATTCAGGCTCCCAAGGCGGAAGGCGGAGTGGAGAAGGTCGGTTTTATGACGTTTTCGGCGGGGTTGGTCTCGCCAGACCTTCATTCCTTTGCCGATATTCGAGAGATCACGGAACTGGCGGCGGAAGCGCGAAGACAAGATACGGCGACTGCCTCCAGCGCCTAGTTTATAGCGAGCTGAATGATGTCTGTTGGGTTGGGCGTTGGTGTGTTCATCGCAGGGCTGGTGATCGTGACGCTAGCCCTATTGGTGTTGCGCCTGTTGTCTCGAACCCAGTCTGCCGCGCAGACCGAAGTTCGCTCTGTCGTTTCCCCGTTATCAAAAACTTCAAAAGATGCTGTCATTGTTTTACAGCCCGGCGGGCGTGTGGAATACATCAGCCCGTCAGCGCGCGCGTATTTCAATTTGCGCGACGATGAACCCTTCGACCTGGAACGGCTTGCCCGTCATGTGCGCCCTTCCGATGATTTTATTGACCTGTGTGTGACCGCCGGGTCCAGGCGGGTTTCCATTGATGGGAAGCCGGTCGAATTGGCGTCTTTTGAAGTGCCGGGTTCGTACCCAAGGATGTTGATCTCCCTGCGTGGGAAGGACGTTTCACCTGTCATTGGAAACGGGGAAGGTTCCGATGAAATCCTTCGGGCGGCAACTGCATTTAGTCAGAGTATTGCTGCCAGCCTTGACCTTGAGACGACAGTTCGCTCGATTCTTGATAATGTCGGCCAGCTTGTGCCGGCGGATGTGTTGGAGTTGAAATTGTGGAACCCGGAACGCAAAGCGCTGATGCCCTTCCGCTATCCATCTGCAGATGCCAGACGGGTGGTTACAGCGTCGCTTTCGCTTTCGCGCTTTGGCGGGTTGACCGACCAGTTAACGGCGCGGCGTGAACCGGTCATCCTCAATGACGTGCGATCCATTCAAGAGTTTGCCTCCAGCGGTGAATTGATCCCTATTCAATCCTATCTCGGCATCCCATTGATGGCGGGCGGCGAGTTGGTGGGAACGTTGGAAGCCGGTCAGTTAAGCAGCGGGGCGTTTGGTCAACATGATTTGAACATCCTGCATTTGATCTCAGGGCAGGCGGCGGTCGCCATTCGCAATGCGAGATTATATGAAGAGGAACAAAAGCGCCGCGCAGAGCTGACCGGGCTTGCGAATTTGAACCAAGTACTTGGTTCAGTTCGTGATGGGCAGGATGTGATTGCCCGCCTGGTGGAAAGTATTGCGCCCTTATTCCAGGCAGAGATCGTGGGCTTTTTACTGTACGATGAAAATAAGCGCACCCTGGAAGGCAAAATCCCTTTTCGCGGCTTGCCTGATCATTTTGTTGAAATCTATCGCAGCACGATTTCATCGGAAAGCCCTGCTGAAAATATTTTGCTCAGCCAGAAACCGATCATTACATCCAATGCAATGAGCGATGAGTCCTGGCGGTTGCTGGGTCTTGCAGACGTTGCAACGGCGGCTAGTTTGCGCGAGGTGGCTTCAATACCGCTTCTTTCTTCGGGACGCATGCTCGGCTACCTGCAGATCGGGAATCACGTTCAGGCTTCAGTCCCCTTTGCCGCGGAAGACATCCGTTTGATGACCATCGTTGCCAATCAGGCGGCTTCGATCCTTGAGAACACTTTGCTCATCCAGCAGGCACGCATGCGAACCCAGCGCGCCGATGCCCTGCGGCGTATTGCCAGCCTCGCGGCTTCTTCTGCTACGTTGGACGAGATCCTGAAATACTCTGTGCAAGACCTGGCTCGTCTCTTCAATGCGGATATGGGCGCTGTTTTTCTGTTGGATGAAGTGCGCGGCGCCCTGTTATTGAACATTTCATCCATGTATGGGGTTCCAGAAGACCTTGGTAATTCTTTTATTCAAATATTTTTGGATGATCCTCAATATCACTTTACGGTTTCGGGCAGCAAGCGGCCCTTCCTGTCAGGGCGTCTTAGTACAGACCGTCGCATTCTGCCCGCGTATCGTCCGCTGGTAACAGCGCTTGCCATGGAGTCTGCCATGGTGGTGCCATTGGTAGTCCGCGACCACAGTGTGGGCGAGTTGATGCTCGGAAGCAGGAAATTGGAACACTTTAACGCCTCCGACTTGCAAACTGTATCTACGGCGGCAGGTCAGCTTGCGGCAGCGGTGGAAACTGCAGAGTTGACTACTCACACCGATGACTCTTTGCGCCGACGGGTTGAGCAGCTCACCGTTATTACGCGAGTCAATCGCGAACTTGTGGCTTCGCTCGATGTAAAGCAACTGCTGCAGGTCTTGCGGGATGAGTCCGTCCGTGTGTCTGGCGCAGATTGCAGTTCGACCCTGCTGGTTGAGCCAGCCGGTTCCACTGAGTTTGTCGTTCAGTTTGTAAACGGATGCGAACGTAGTTCCGCTCTCACCCCGCGTGAGCGGTCTGTTCTGAACAACGGCGAACCATTGGTGCTCTCTGATTTTGTGCAAGAAGCCATTTTACCGCCCCATGAAAATGCCCGCTCGGCAGTGATCGTGCCGATCCTGTATCAAACTCGCAGCCTTGGCTTATTGTCGGTTCACTCGAGTCAAGCCAACTTCTTTAACGAAGAATCGGCTGAAATCTTAAGTCTGCTGGCGTTACAAGCCGGGATCGCTATCAACAATGCCAGCCGCTATCAAATCGAAAAACAGCACAGTGAACTGATGCGCCGCCGCGCCGAGACGCTGGTACGCCTGACGGATATCAGTTACAACCTGGGGCACGACCAACCCCTGGATCAGACCCTGCAAATGATTGCTCGCGGCATCCGTGATGCCACCTCATTTCGGGTGGTGTTGATCAGCGTTTTCGAAGCCGAGTCTGGGATGCTGCGCCGCGCCACCTCCGTCGGCCTGCCGCAAGAAACTTGGAATGAGCTTGCGGCTCGCAGACAGCCTGTTTCCAGTATCAAACAGTTGATGCGCCCGGAATTCAAGATCAGTCGTTCCTACTTCATTCCCGCCGATCAGACCCCCGTCATACCTCCAGATGTGCATCACGTTGTTATTGATACTGGCAAGCCGGTATCATTGGGCGCTAATGCCTGGCATCCGGATGATTTCATATTGATCCCGCTTGAGAATTCAGAAGGGGATTTGATCGGTCTCATCAGTTTGGATGACCCGTCAGATGGACTGCGCCCGGATAGAGCCGCAATCGAATCGGTGGAAGTCTTTGCGGCACAAGCAGCCCTCCTTATCAGCAACATCATTCGACAAGGCGATCTACGCGCCCGTATTGAGCAATTAAGCTCGGCATTTGAACGTCAACAAAGACTGATCGATATGGCAAAGGGTGATTTGCCCGTCCTCCTTCGAAAAGATCTAGAACAGACCATATCGCTTCACAATCTAGACCGTCGGGCGCAGCGCGTCCGAGCAGGTTTGGCAATCACTGAAGCAGTCAGCCGCCAATTCGACGCCAATCTGGCGCTCTCAGCCCTTGGGCGCGAGACCCTCACACAACTTGGCATGTCGGTTGCGCTTGTGGCAGAGAACACCCCGGATGGGCCGCGCCTTTTGCATGTCATGGGAAGCCTGCCGCGCGCGACCAATATCGAAGCCCTATTCGGGCAGCGCAACCCGTTGCGCGCCTGTCTCCAAAACGGACTCCCCATCCTTATCCCAAACCTGGACGAAGATGATGAGTGGCGTGATGCCTCCCTGCTGACATCCATGCGCGCAAAAGGGGTCATTTGTCTACCCATTGTGGTGGAAAATAAACCGGTCGCAGCCATGCTCGCAGCCAGCCCTGAACCGATGCCCTCCTTCACGGAAGAAGACCGCCATGTGTACACACAGATTTCCCAGCAGACTTCCGTCATTTTGCAGAACATTTCGCTGCTCAACCAAACCCGCCGCAGACTCGACGAGGTTAACCTTATGCTTGAATTTAGCCGCGGACTCTCCGGCATGGACGCTGATTCTGTCGTTGGCTCTCTGCTTGCGAGCGCGCGCCGTGTCATTCCGCATGCGCATGCCGGGGTTGTGTTGGTCTGGAATTCCAAAAATGAATTGATCACCCCGCGAGCAGTCTCTGGTTATGCTGATAATGACAGCATGATGAAAATCAACTACCGCCTGGGCGAAGCCTTGCCGGGCGCTGCTTTTATGAATCGGAAAGCGCGCCGGGTGGATGAGATCAACTTCCCCCGTGATTACAACCTTACCACTGATAATCTTGCTCTTTACCGTCAGGCAACGGGTGGGCGTCTTCCAGTTTCCTGTCTGCTTGTACCCATCGTTGCGACAGATCAGAACATCGGCCTGCTCGTGCTGGATAACTTCAACACCACTGCCGCATTTGCCGCCGAAGATGAGACTCTGTTGATCTCCCTTTCCCAACAGGTGGCGCTCGCCCTCGATAACATGCGTCTGGTTCAAACCTCGCAGGAACGGGCTGGTCAGTTGCAAGCCTTGAATGACGCATCGGCTTCCCTGACCACCAGCCTGAGCACCGATCAATTGATCCACTCCCTGTTGGATCAGTTAGGCCCCATCCTGCCGTTTGATACGGCCACCTTATGGCTGCGCGACAAAGACCGACTTACGGTCGTGTCAACTCGCGGTTTTTCCGATGTCGAAGAACGTCAGGGGTTGTCCGTTGCGGTTTCAGATAGTGTCCTGTTTAAGGAATTGGCTCAAACCGGTCAGCCTATCTTTGTCAAAGATGTGCGCGAAGACCCGCGTTTCCCGCAGGTTGAAGCGCCGCGTTTATCCTGGTTGGGAATTCCGCTTATTTATAAGAACGAATTAATGGGCGTAATCGCCGTTGAGAAATGGCAGGCAAATTTCTATACCCGCGAACAGACGCAGGCCGGGCTGACCTTTGCCAGTCAGGCGGCGGTTTCGCTGGATAACTCCCGCCTCTTTGAAGATAGCGTCAAGCGCGCCACCGAGCTGGATCAGCGTTCACAACGCCTTACGGCGCTCAACCGCTTCACATCCGTCCTGACCCGCTCACTGGATACGGATCAGATCCTGACTGCGACAGCCGAAGAATTGTTGCAGGGGTTGAATGCCAGCCGCGTCTCTATTGTGACCTTTGAACGGGGTGATATTTTCTGGAAATATTCGACACCCCGCATCCGCGTCAAACTGCCGCGCATCCTGCCAAACGCGCCGATCTTCAGCCGCTTGCGCGAGTCGCAGGGCATTTTCAACACAGATAATGCCTATGATGAGCCGGATCTTGTCTCCATCCTTGAAATGCTGGGAGAAAAAGCCAGGGCGTTGTTGATCCTGCCTTTGCTCAGTGGCGGGACGCTGACGGCTTTGGCGTTTGTGCAGCTATTTGGTGATAATCGCTTTGGCATCAATGAATTGGAAGTTGCCCGCACCATTACCAATCAGGCAAGCATTGCCCTCGAAAATGCGCGTCTGTATCAATCGTCCGTTCGCATGGCAGAGCGATTCGCCGTGCTTAACGAAACCAGTTCTCTTGTCAGCGCCAGCCTCAACCCCGAAGAAGTCTATGTTTCCGTTCACAAAGCCGCCGAGCGGCTCCTGCCGCTTGATTCATTTGTGATCACGCTCTTGGATGCTAAAGCGAACGAGATCGAGCCCGTCTATCTGTATGACCGCGGCAAGCGCCTAGCGGGAGAACGTATTCCGTTCGGGCAAGGAATGAGCAGCGAAGTCATTCAATCGGGCAGACCCATTCTGATTTCGAATGCGGCAGAGGCAAATCTCAATTTTGCTCAGGCTGGCGACGAAGATGATGTGACGAAATCTATTCTGGCGGTGCCCATGATCCTGGGCGGAAGAGCATTGGGTATGCTCTCTGCCCAGAGTTATCAAGCCGGTGTATATGCCGACGAAGATATTCAATTGCTTGGAACGCTGGCCAATCAGGCGATTGTTGCCATTCAGAACGGACGTTTGTTCAATGAGACCCAAGAACTGGCAGCCGAACTTGAAATGCGCGTTATGGAACGCACAGCCCAGTTACAGCGCGAAAAACAAAATACAGACACCCTCCTGCGTATTCTCACCGAGGTTTCCTCAAGCCTTGACCTCGACCGCGCCCTTAACCGCACACTTTCATTATTGAATGATGCGACTGGCGCCGAACAGGGCACGATCTTGCTTGTTCACGCAGAAGACAACCTGCTGCATTATCGCGCAGGGTATGGGTATCTTTCCGACCGAACCTCACCCGCCAACAAGGGCTTCACCTTGAAAATTGGCGAAGGTCTGGCGGGCTGGGTGGTAAAACACCGCGAGGCCGTCTTGATTGGCGATCTCTTCGAAGATCCCCGCTGGGTACGCAGCACAGCCACAGGTCAGGATCATCGAAGCGTGATTGCAGTCCCCATGTCGGTGGCAGAAGATGCCATTGGTGTTCTGATGGTCTTCCATCGCGCCAAAGATTTCTTCAGCCCTGAACTACTTAACTTGGTAACGGCGATTGCCGGGCAGGTGGCGGTGGCAATCAACAATGCCCGCCTGTATGAATTGATTCGTGACCAGGCGGAACGTCTCGGCTTGATGCTGCGCAAGGAGCAGGTTGAAGCCAGCCGTTCACAAGCGATCCTCGAAGCGGTGGCAGATGGCGTACTGGTTACAGGCGCCGATAATCGCATTTCGTTTGTCAACTCCTCCATCACCCGCGTTCTCGGCGTGGACGATACCCAACTGCTTGGAAAATCTCTTGAAGGCTTTGCCGGCTTGTTCGGTAGTTCCTCCGCCGAGTGGATCAAAACCATCCGGCATTGGTCTGAAGACCCTTCATCATATCAAATCGGTGATATGTACGCCGAACAGCTTCAATTGGACAACGGACGCGTTGTGCTTGTCCACCTTGCGCCGGTCATTCTGATAAACGATTTTCTCGGCACTGTATCCATCTTCCGGGATATTACGCGTGAAGTCGAAGTGGATCGCCTCAAATCGGAATTTGTGGCGACGGTCAGCCATGAACTGCGTACCCCCATGACGGCCATCAAAGGATACGTGGATATTCTGACCATGGGAGCCGCGGGCGGATTAAACGAAAATCAGATGCATTTCCTTGACGTGGTGCGGAATAATATCGAGCGCCTGCGAATCCTTGTGGATGACCTGTTGGATATTTCCCGCATCGAGTCGGGTCGCGTGAAGTTGGAACAAGGCAAAGTTAACTTGTATGAAATCGCCGAAGAAGTGGTGGCAGAAGTTCTGCGCCGATCACAAAATGAAGAAAAACCTATCGCCCTTTCACTGGACGCTTCCAAAGACCTGCCGTTTGTTAAAGGCGACAGCGCCCGTATCCGCCAGATTATCAGTAACCTTGTCAACAACGCATTCAATTACACGCCGGAGAATGGCGCCATCTGGGTTAACATCCATCCAGATATGGAACAGGGTGAAATACAAGTGGACGTGCACGATAATGGCATCGGCGTCAAGCCCGAAGACCAAGACCGTCTCTTTGAACGTTTCTATCGCGGCGAACATCCATTGGTATTGGCGACCCCCGGCACCGGGCTGGGGTTGCCCATTGTCCGCCAATTGGTTGAAATGCACAACGGACGAATTTGGATGAAAAGCACAGGCGTGCCAGGCGAAGGCAGCACCTTCTCCTTCACCCTGCCTGTCTATAAAAACGGAGCATAAGCTTAAATGGCAAGAATTTTGATTGCAGAAGACGAACCTGATATTCGCGAGTTGGTGGCATTCACCCTGCGTTTTGCCGGGCATGAAGTGACCGCCACCTCCAATGGTGAAGAAGCCTATCACAAAGCGCAGGAGATCATCCCCGACCTAATCATGATGGATGTACGTATGCCGCGCATGACCGGTTATGATGCCTGCCGCGCCATGAAACAGATCCCCTCGCTCAAAGACATCCCGGTTGTTTTCCTTTCCGCCAAAGGGCAGGACTCAGAAATTCAAACCGGGCTTGATGCAGGCGCAGAGGAATACCTGCTCAAACCCTTCGCCCCCGACCAGCTTGTGGAACGGGTCAAAGCCATCCTTTCGAAATTTGGAAAATAAATGAGCGCAATCATCCTGGACGGTTCGATGGTGCATTACGAGGCGTTGGGACGCGGGCGTCCCATCATCTTCCTGCACGGCTGGGTCGGCTCATGGCGCTATTGGATCAACGCCATGCAGGCCGCATCCACATCGTTCCGCGCCTATGCCATTGACCTCTTTGGCTTCGGCGACACCGTCCGCAGCCCAGACAATTACGCCCTCGAAAAACAAGCTCATTTGTTAGACCGTTTTCTCAACGAAATGGGCATCGGCAAGGTCGCATTGGTGGGGCATGATCTGGGCGCCTTGGTTGCCTTTGAATTTCTCAAAAAGCGCTATGACAGCGTTGACCGCCTGATGGTGGTCAATGTTCCCATGGACTACGAAGCCATTGCCACCCGCATGCGAACAGCCTCCGCCACTGAGCTCGCCGAATGGTTGACCGGACGCCAGCCTGACGCCATGACCGCCCTCTCAGACGCCTCCAAAGTGGACCCGGCGGCTGTTTCTGCCTCGATGGGCAGTTTACAAGCCGGGAGCATTTTTCCCCATATTCGCAACTTCGGCGTACCCTGTCTTTTTGTTTATGGCGCCAACAACCCTGCCATAACCATCCCTTCGGCAGAAAACAACAACCTGCCCATACACATGCACCAGATCAACCTCGAAGGCTCCGGGCACTTTCCCATGCTTGATAACGTTTCCCAGTTCAACCGCCTGCTGGTAGACTTTCTTGCCCTGGACTCTGGAGCCAGCCCAAGCGAGTTGCAAATGAAAGAAGAATGGAAACGCCGCGTCCGTTAAAAAGCCGTGAGAAAATTCTTCTCGCGGTATTTTTTTACTTGACATTCCACTTCCACCGTCCTATACTCTGACCCACAACCGAACGGAGAGCCTTTACGAAAGGCTGAGAGGAGCGTGAACGCGCTCGATCCGCATCACCTGATCTGGTTAATACCAGCGGAGGGATTTCACCATACATC
>JACAEP010000036.1 GCA_013388795.1 Chloroflexota bacterium
ATGTTGACCTCAGGGGTGCGATCCTGATACTTCGAGTCTTTCATGCGCATGCGAGTCCCGCCGAAGGTGCAGGTCAGGATGATGTCTGACCCCGCCCGGGCGAAGGATGAAGCGAGATTCAAAATCGTATCCGGGTCGTCAATAATTAAATCCTCTGGCGGCTTGCCTGGCTTAAGACCCATCTTCTGTAAATTCGATCCCGTCGCCCCATCCGCAACCAAAATTTCCCCGCTGTTCAATCGTTCCAAAAACGTATTCATGCCTGCTCTCCAATTCTTCAACCGCAGACCATTGACGACTGACCGCGGTCTGCGGTCTATGGTCTGCGGTTGATTTTTTACTTCATGAAATTTTTCGCCAGCGGATCTGCCTTGCGATTCGGAATCAAATGCGCAATATGTTCAAACGGCTCGCTCATGTGCGGGAAACTCGTTGCCAGCATGAACTGATTTTGGAATTCCGGGTCGGTGGGCAATTCAAAACGCTCCACCTTGCGCGTTACCGCGTCGATCTCGTTGCGCTTCTCAATATTCAACAGCGCAATCCGCGCGCCATCGCCCGCGGCATTCCCAACCGCATACACGTTATCCAACTCGCAATCGGGGATCAGCCCGATCAGCATGGCTTTCTCTTTATCAATATAACTTCCAAAGCCGCCAGCGAGAATAATTTTATCAGGGCTTTGCAAATCCATTCGCTTCAACAAAGTTCGTGCCGCCGTGAACAATGCTGCTTTCGCTAATTGAATTTGGCGCACATCCTGCTGTGTAATGGGGATGTCGCGTCCGATGGAGGTTTCTTCCTTCCAGGCGATGACATACTCCCAGCCGGATTCTCCCTGACGGACACGCTTCGAGTCTAAGTCTTTCTTGAACTTGCCCCGAGAATCCACGATCCCCGCCCGGAACAATTCTGCCACTGAATCGATGATCGCCGAACCGCAAATTCCTTTAACCTGACCTGTGAACTCGGCGTGATCCGTATTCCAACCAGTTACACCGATAACCTTGTACTTTGGTTCGAGAGTCGTTTCATCAATATGGACACGTTCCATCGCACCGGGCGCGGCACGCATGCCATATTCCACATGGGCGCCTTCGAGAGCCGGACCCGTCGGCGTGGACGTACACACCAGCCGCTTGCGATTGCCCAAGACCAACTCCGCGTTGGTGCCGACGTCGATCAACAGCCAATTCTCATCCTGCTTGTGCGGCTCTTCCGCAAGGATGACCGCGCTCGTATCCGCGCCGACGAAGGAAGCGATGGTCGGCAGGATGTGAATGTTGCCGGATGAATTGATGTGCAAACCCAACTCTCTAGCCTTGATATCCACCGACTTGTGAATGGTCGGCACGAAAGGAGCAAGTCCCAAATCTTTGGGATGCAAGTTGATCAAAACATGGTGCATGGTGGAATTACCCACCAAGACCATTTCGTGAATATCATAGAGTCGAATCTTAGCAGTATGCGCGGCTTGACTAAGCAATTTATTTAATGTGGCGATGATGGCTTTATGCAATTTCTCCAAGCCATCAGGCTGGTCAATTGCATACTGAATGCGGGACATCACATCTTCGCCGTACACGATCTGCGGATTCATCTCCGATTCTGAAACCAATACTTCGCCGGTGCGGAGGTTGCATAGATACAACGCCACCGTTGTCGAGCCGATGTCCACCGCCGCGCCGTAGCTATCTTCGTGATAACCCGCCTGCACGGCGATCACTTCCTTATCATTGCGCACGGTGACGGTCACATTCCATTTTGCGTCACGCAAAGTCTTCGCCAAGGTCCGCAGACAGGCGTAATCAATCTCAAAGTCATACCAGCGCGGAAGTTTCTCCTCGCCGCCGCGCACCAGTCCCATCGACGTTTCCAACCCCTTGGCGAGACGTTCCCAATCGGCTACGGGTCTTTCCAGTGTGGGCGGACTCATCGAAACCAGATACTTGCGAATCGCAGGCCTGACCTCAATCTCGCGGTTGCTGGCGCTCTTGCGCACGATCTGTTTGTTGCCGCGGCTTTCTTCCGGCACGTTTATAAGCACATCGCCGCAAATCTTTGCCTGACATGAGAGGCGCACCTGACCGATCTCCCAGCCTTTGTCTTTTAACAGTTTGGGGCGGCGTTGCAGGTAAGCAAGTTCTTCTGTGCCGACAGGGGAGAGGTTCTTTTGACTCGACTCGATGTTGTACTTCTCGAAGCGACCCGCTTCCACCAGAACCATGCACTTGCCGCAAGTGGCATTCTCCGCGCAGATCGACTCGATCTCCACGCCCAATTCCCGCGCCGCCGAACGAACGGATGTCCCTTCGTCCACCTGCCCGCGCCGACCGGAAGGTTGCAAAATGATGTTGTGTTTTTTCATAGTTCTTTCTTAAACACAAAGGTCACACGTGTGCCTGCGGCTAAGTACAGGCAAAGTACACAAAGGGAAAAACATTACACAGGTTTTCCTTCGTGACCTTCGTGTCCTTTGTGTTAATTTTGTTTTTTAGGAATCTCCACTCGCGCCGCTTCCGCTTCCAACTCTGCCAGCAGCGCCTCAGTCAATTCTTCGGCTGAGCCTTCGCGTTCGATCCACTGTCCACGTTTGTATTGCTTGGCATAATCCGTCGTGGATGTTGCCCCGATTGCCATCGCATATGCGTCGATCTTGTTTTGAACCTTCTGCGAAAGTTCCTTCTTTACAGTCTGTCCATCCGCTTCCACGGTGAAAGATTGTGGGATGTCTTTCCAATACATCACTCGATATTTTGCCATTGCGTGTAACCTCTCAAAATTATATATAATTTCTGAGGGGTGATTTTACGAGAGGTTCGGCTGTGGGTCAATGAGAAAAAAACAATTCCGGCTTCATCAAATCTTCTAAATTTTGACCGCTGACCGTGGTCTGTCGTCTGCGGTCAACGGTCGTTTTACGCCATTGCACTCCCCGCCAGCCAACCCGTCGTCCACGCGGCTTGAAAATTAAACCCGCCCGTGATGCCGTCAATATCTAATACTTCACCGCCGAAGTATAGACCGTCTACAATGCGGCTTTGCATGGTCTTGAAATCCACTTCTTTCAAACTCACGCCGCCGCAGGTGACGAACTCATCTTTGAACTGTCCCTTGCCCTGAATTTTGTATTCGCCCGCG
>JACAEP010000025.1 GCA_013388795.1 Chloroflexota bacterium
CATCATTCTCTGCGATCCGTATCGCTGCCTTGTTCAGGGACCAACTCAGTTGTACGGCGAGAAGTTAGAAAGCCCGGATATTCGCGCCGGTATGGCGATGTTATTAGCCGCGCTAGCCGCAAATGGGACATCCACGATTCGCAACATTGTCCAGATCGAACGGGGATACGAAAGAGTAGAAGAGAAACTAAAACAGTTGGGCGCCAGAATCCATCGCGAAGTGGAATAAAAAATCAGCCGCAGTTTCCTGCGGCTGATTTTTTATTGAGATAAACTCTATTTTGAAACGATAATTTCGCTGGTGATTCGGACCGGGAATAGGTGATTATCGGCGACTTTGTTGATGAAGTATCCTTCCGCACCCGAGGTATCGCCATTGTTGTAAGTGATCCACGCATAGGCATAGTAATTCCCTTTGGGAAGCGATACCGTCAATGTTCCATTTTTCTGTAGCACATACGGATTGGACGGGAAACTGCCGCATTGTCCAAAATCGTTCGGAGTGTACATAAAGAGGGAGAGCCCAACTGTGCCGCCGCTGTCGTTTTCAAAGCGAACATTGGATTGCGGACCCGCTTCACCAAGATTGATGACACCGCCGCAAATTCCGCCTGTATTACTGGTGGTTGCCTGTGTTGCCGTAGGAAGCAGGGCAAAATCGGGTGTCGCTGTGGGGACTAACGTGAAGGTTGGCAGGGGGGTGGGGCTGGGAGTTTCCGTAGGCGGCAAGGGAGTTGCAGTTGGAATCGCTGCTTGAGTTTGCGCTACCATGGTAAATGCTGCTGAAATCGCCGTGCCCTGCACTTCTTCCGGCGAAAGGGTTGGTTCCGCCGGTTGACCTCCACATGCTGCCAACAGCACAGCAAGCAGTGTCAGGGTTGGGATAATTTTCTTGATCATTCGTTTCTCTCCATATCTTAATATTCGGGTGATTGCTTGCGATAATTCTAGTTGCTTTTCTTTACGTTAATTCGATTGGTAAAGAAGGTGATGGTGATGTAACCATCCTTGTCCATGGAAAAACTGCCATCGAACTGTCTTCCGCCTACCCAGGCAACATAGGTGTACTTTCCAGCCGGCGCGCTGACACGGAAATTTTTCTTGACAGGGTATTCAAGGATCGTCACATATCCATCTTTGGTAACACACCGCAGGGATATGTAAACATCCACATGCGACTTATTGAAGAACTCAACCGTTCCGTAGGGAAGGTTCGGCGGTAAGGTCCCATAGAAAAGGGGGTGGGGCGTGCCGGCCGTCACCGAAGGGTTGACGGAATTGGCAGCCGCTGTGCCGCTTGTCGCAGAAGCGTCAAGCGTGCCTGTTAATGCCGACTCTGTTCCGGCGGTGGGGGCGCCAGCCAACAGTGTGGCGGTTAGCGTAAGTAACGCCGGAACGCCGGTTTCGGTCGGCGTCGGCTGGGTTGGCGTTTGGGAGGGTGTGACAATAACCGGCGTCTCTGTTGGAAGCGCGCTTGCCGTCGGCTGTGAATCTGCCAGCGCTTGCAGAGTCTGCTGGGAAAGGATCGCCGCCGTGGCTTGAAGGTCCGCTTCAGAATACGGAGTTGGTGTATTCCCCAATTGCGGCAGGGCTGGCATGCATGCAGAAAGAATCAACCCAGTCACAACCAAAACAAAGGTATATCTTTTCATGTCCAACTCCGCTGATTTGAATCTAGGCTTGCTGCCCGGCTACTTCAAGGAATTGACTGACTACATCTCTCAACATGCGTTCAGGCAACGCGCCGACCTGCCGGTGGACAATTTTGCCGTTGGACACGAACAAAAGGGTAGGGATGCCTTGAATGCCGAATTTTTGCATCCACTCTGCGTGATCGTCTGTGTTAACCTTTGCAACGACGATCTTTCCGTCGAGTTCTTTTGCAAGTTTGTCCAACGTGGGAGCGATCATTTTACAAGGGTTACACCACGGCGCCCAAAAGTCCACGATCACCGGAAGATTAGACTGCATGACAACTTTTTCAAATTCTGCATCGCTGATGTGAAGGGGTTCTCCAGACATTTTTATTCCTTTTTCTTTCTTTAATCATAACAAACAGGCATATTTAGCCAAATGAGTATAACATAAAACCCCGGCAGATTGCCCATGGGGTATAATCGCCGCTCATGAGCATTTTCTCACGATGGCGTGACGGACTTTCGCGCACAAGCAAAGCGGCATTTGGTCAGATCGCATCCATCCTTGGGCAATCTGAGATCACAGATGAAACCTGGGATGAACTCGAAGCCACCTTGATTCAAGCGGACTTGGGGATCGAAACAACTTCCTCTATTTTGGATGCCCTCAAACGCCTCACGCGCGCCGAAGGCTGGACTCGCTCCGAACCGCTTTTTTCTGCGCTGAAAGCGGAACTGCGCTCCCGCCTCATTCAACCGCCAGTGATTGATTTGGATACGAAACCAACTGTAATTCTGGTGGTCGGCGTCAATGGCTCAGGCAAGACGACAACGATAGCGAAACTGGCGGCCAAATATGTTGGCGAAGGCAAAAAAATAATTCTCGGCGCAGCGGATACCTTCCGTGCTGCGGCGGTGGATCAACTTCAAGTTTGGGGAGGCAGGTTGCAGGTCGAAGTGATCAGCGGCGCTCCCGAAAGTGACCCAGGTGCGGTGGCGTTTAACGCCGTCCGGGCGGGTGTTGCCCGCAGGGTGGATATTGTCATGGTTGATACGGCGGGACGTTTGCACACCCGTTTCAACTTAATGGAAGAGTTGAAGAAAGTGAACCGTGTGGTGGGGAAGGCGCTGCCCGGCGCGCCGCATCAGGTTTGGCTGGTGTTGGACGCAACGACGGGACAGAACGCTTTGCAGCAGGCTCGTTCCTTTAAAGAGGCTGTGAACGTCTCAGGTGTGATTTTGACAAAACTGGATTCATCTGCCCGCGGCGGGATGGCGTTTGCCGTTCAGCGTGAATTGGGCTTGCCAATCCTATTTGCAGGTTTGGGCGAAAAACCCGAAGACCTGCCCCCGTTCGACCCTGACGCATTTGTAGATGGAATTTTGGCGAATACCTAGGAGTAGAAATGCAGGACTTGATACAACGACTGAAAACAGCGAACGAAACGCTTCAACAATTATTGGAGCGTCTTTGACCTGGTGGGGAAACAAAACCAGCTTTCACAACTCGAAAAAGACATCGAACACCCCGATTTTTGGAACGACTCGACTTCTGCCCAGAAGGTGATGAAGACCGTCTCGAACTTACGAGATGAGGTGGAAGGGTGGAGCCGACTCAGACAACAAGTCCGTGATCTGACCGACCTTGCCGGTCTTGATGACGAATCGCTCCGCGCCGACCTTGAAACTGAAATTAAGAAAGTGGAAAGCGAACTCGAGAAACGTTCGTTCGCCGCGATGCTCTCCGGTCCCTTTGACCATGACGACGCCATTCTTGCCATCCATGCCGGCGCCGGCGGGACCGATTATCAAGACTGGGCGGAAATGCTTCAACGCATGTATCTGCGCTGGATTGAAAGCCGCGGTTTCACTGCCGAAATTTTAGATATGACCCCCGGTGAAGAAGCGGGAATCAAAAGCGTAACCGTTGCCGTCAGCGGACAATATGCATTTGGATATTTGCGTTCCGAGAAAGGCGTGCATCGTCTCGTGCGCCTTTCGCCATTCGACGCCGCTCACCGCCGCCATACCTCCTTTGCCTTGGTGGAAGTTCTGCCCCAAGTGACAATGGACGAAGTGGATATTGAAATCAACCCAGGCGATATCAAAATGGATGTCTTTCGTTCATCTGGCGCGGGCGGGCAGAACGTTCAGAAAAATGCGACCGCAGTACGCCTCACACATATCCCAACTGGAATTGTTGTAACCTGTCAGAATGAGCGTTCGCAAACCCAGAACCGTGAGTTTGCCATGCGCATTTTGCGCGCGCGTTTGGTCGAATTGAAACGCGCAGAAAGAGAAGAAGAACGGGCTGTCTTGCGCGGAGAATATACCAAAGCAGAGTGGGGCAGTCAAATCCGCTCGTATGTGCTGCATCCATATCAAATGGTCAAAGATCACCGCACCGATTTCCAGGTCGGTAACGCCCAGTCTGTTCTGGATGGTGATTTGGACGCTTTTATGGAAGATTATTTGAAAAGCGGAGATGTGAAATAAAATAAAAAAGAGCGGGCAATTTGCCCGCTCTTTTTTATTGATCTTTTTAGCCGCCGGTAGGGAGGCGTTTTTCCAATGTGCTGCTGTAAAGGCTTTCCTGTTCTTTGGAAGCGCTTTTGATGGATTTAGCGCGTATATTCTTTTTGCCGTTCGCCCTATCCAACGCCTGTTGCCAGGCGATCTGCATGGCGGTGTACTGCGGTTGGTTGGACTCTTCTTCATCCATCTCGAAACTTTCTTCCTGTTTCTTACTCTTGCGCCTGCCTTTGCCTTTGGGTTCCATAATGGGTTCGGGGGCGGCTTCTTCGACCAGTTCTTGAAGAGCCTTGATGCTCAAGCGGATTTGGCGTTTGCGGCGATCGACATCCAGAACCTTGGCTTCAATTTCGTCGCCGGCTTTGACGACATCAGCCGCAGTTTTGACATAGCCATGCGCCAATTCGCTGACGTGGATCAAGCCGGGGCGCTCGGCGCCAAAATCTACGAATGCGCCATAGGTTTCAAGGCGGGTCACCTTGCCTTTCACGACCATATCGGGTTTGAGTTCCTTCCACTCATACATGAGGGGTTCGATCATGCTAAGCTCAATGCGGTCCTTGCGAACGCGCTTCACCCATACGGTCACTTCCTGTCCTTCTTTTAAGACATCTTCCACTTTGTTGATGGGGGTTTCGCTGATCTGTGAGATATGAAGTACGCCGGGAAGAGATTGGCCGATTTCTACAAGCGCCCCCGCAAGGGTGGTTTTCAAAACTTTGCCGCTGAGTTTGGTTTTGGGTTCGAGTGCCACGGCGGGCACGCTATTGGGTGTTGTCATAATTATGCTCCTGCTAATTGGAATAATGCCAAAGAACAATTATACCTGCCTAAAATAAAGACGTCAATATCGCGCGCTACAGAGACCATACCCGAATGGATGTTCATGTGCGATCTGGAGCGCCCCTACATTTTCAGGATGTAAAAGTATAATTACACCGTCAATTACAGATCGAGAGCAAAAACTGAAAATCTCATGACCCAACTCATCGAATGCATCCCCAACTTTTCTGAAGCGCGCCGACCCGAAGTAATCAACCAGATCGTCGCTGCTATCCAATCGGTCCCTGATGTAAAACTCCTCGACCGCTCCTCCGACCTTGACCACAACCGCACCGTGCTGACCTTTGCCGGGTCTGCGGCGGGCGTGGAGGAAGCCGCCTTCCTTGCGATCAAGACTGCCGCCGAATTGATTGATCTTGATGCGCACACCGGCGAGCATCCCCGCATCGGCGCGACGGATGTCGTTCCTTTTGTGCCGCTCAGCGGTGCGACGATGGACGACTGCATCGCCATCGCCAAACGACTCGGCGAGCGCGTCGGGAATGAACTGCAAATTCCGGTCTATCTTTATGAAGCCGCGGCAACCACGCCCGAACGAACAAACCTTGAAAACATCCGCCGCGGACAATATGAAGGTCTGAAAAAAGAGGTCGAAACCAACCCCAATCGCAAGCCAGATTTTGGTCCGGGCAAACTTCCAAAAGCGGGCGCAACCGTCATCGGCGCGCGTAACCCGTTGATCGCGTTCAACGTCTATCTCACCAGCGACGATGTCGGCATTGCCAAGAAGATCGCCAAAGCCGTTCGTCAATCTTCGGGCGGACTCCGCTATGTGAAAGGTCTGGGTCTGCTTGTGGAAGGTCGCGCGCAGGTTTCGATGAACCTGACCAACTTCCGCGAAACGCCCATTGCCCGCGTGGTCGAGTTCATTCGCCGCGAAGCCGAACGTTACGGCGTGGGTATTCACCACAGCGAACTCGTCGGCTTGATTCCCCAGGAAGCATTGGTGGATGCCGCGGTCTGGTACACCCAGTTGGATGCTTTCTCTCCCGAACAGATTCTTGAATCCAGGCTTTATTCCACTGCCACCGCCGACGCTTCTGAATCAGCCGGAAGCGGATCCTCTTTTCTCGAGCAGTTAGCCGCACCGACGCCGACTCCCGGGGGCGGCTCTGCGGGCGCGTATGCAGGCGCGATGGGTGCGGCTCTTGTCTCTATGGTCGCGGGCGTCACCATTGGCAAAAAGAGATATGCGGACGTGGAAGCCGAGATGCAAGCCATCCGCGTCGTTGCCGAGAATCTCCGCAGCGAACTCACCCAGGCGGTGGACGATGACGCCGCCTCCTTTGAAGTGTTGATGGCGAAGTTGAAAATGCCAAAAGAGACAGATGAGCAAAAATCCGCTCGTGATGCGGCGATCACCCAAGCGACGTTGAATGCTGCGCATATCCCATTACATGTCAGCGAGCACGCCGTCAAAGTGATGGAACTTGCCCTCAAATGCGCCAAGCACGGATTGCAAAGCGCCATCAGCGACGCGGCTTCAGGATTTGCCATGGCGCGCGCGTCGTTAACGGCTGCGGCGTACAACGTGCGGATCAACATCAACTCGCTGGAAGATAAAACTCTCGGAGAACGCATGCTGAACGAGTTGGCGGAGTTGGAATCGGCGGCGGATAAACTTGAAGGGGAGATGCAGGTTGTGATGAAGGAAAG
>JACAEP010000037.1 GCA_013388795.1 Chloroflexota bacterium
CATCGAGTCACAATCAGAGAGACCGCTTGGTGATAACGAAGATTTTCGCGTGGGAGAACTTTAGGCGACTTTCAGTCGCTTGCCAAACCTACCGCCTTTAGGCGGTAGTAGTTTAGTTGGAATGCTCCTCATTAACCAAAAACGTAAATAAAACAAAAAGGTGACAGTCATTTCAAAAGTGACTGTCACCTCATTCTTTCTTCTTTACTTAATCCCCGCTACCTTCAACCCATCCTGCAAGATCGCCTGCACCTTGTCAGCGTGTCTTGTTTCGGTGTACACACGCAATATAGGCTCCGTCCCCGAGAAGCGGATCAACATCCAGCCGCCATCTTCCATCTTGAATTGGAAGCCATCCACGGTGATGACTTCGGTCACTTTCAGTCCGCCCAGGGTCTTGGGATAGTTATCGCGGATGATTTTCTTGCGTGATTCATGGTCGCCGCTGAAGGGACTATCGACACGGTCGTAGTAATACTCGCCGCCAACCTTGGCAAATAAATCGTTGAGCAGTTCGGTCGGTTTCTTGCCGGTCTTCACCATGAAATCGAGCATGTACAAGCCCGCTAAAATCCCATCACGTTCAGGCACGTTTCCACGGAAAGCATAGCCGCCAGATTCTTCGCCGCCGATGAGCGCATTGGTTTCGGTCATCTTCGGGGCAACATACTTGAAGCCTACACCCGTTTCATGGACAGGCACGCCGTAGATCTCGCCGAGTTTGTTCAACATGCCGGTGGTTGAAAGCGTCTTGACGATATCTCCGCGTTCGCCGCGTACTTCGAGCAGATAATAGGCAAGCAAAGCATACACTCGCAATTGGTTGATGAATTCGCCGTTCTCATCACCGATACCACAGCGATCTGCATCCCCGTCGGTGATGAGCAGCACATCGGCTTTGTTGGTGACAGTCGCTTTCAGCCCCACATCAATATTTGGGCGGATGGGCTCCGGGCGCTTCATCTCAGGAAACGAAGGATTGCGCTCGTTATGAATTTCAATAATCCTGGTCTTGCCGCCGCCGAGCAAGCGGGTGAACCAACCTGCGCCGTTGCCCCACATGGCATCCACCACCACGGTCAGACCGGCATCCTTGATGGGCTGCAAGTCAATCAGTCCGTCATGGGTGAGATGCTCAATGTACGGAGTCGCTGCATCGAACTTGACAATCTCGCCAGCGGCTTCAGCTTCTTTATACGTTTTGACTTTGACATCCTTCACATCATCGGGAATGCCCGATTCAATTTGCTTCAAACCTTCCGGGTCAATCGCGCCGCCCGTTTCATTGCGGACCTTGAAGCCGTTATCGGTGGGAGGGTTGTGGCTGGCAGTGATGTTCACTGCGCCAGCCGCGTTCTTATCCACCACGGCATAGGCGATCACTGGTGTGGGAGTCGCTTCCTGGGTTAGATAAACTTTCAAGCCATTGCCCGCCAAAACTTCTGCAACTGCCGCCGCGAAATTCTCCGAGTGGAAGCGTTTATCATGCCCGACCACGATCCACTGTCCCTTTTTGCCCTGTGAAAGCATATAGGATGCAAAGCCCTGTGCGCAGCGGCGCAGGTTGTCGAACGTGTAATCCTCAGCAATCACGCCGCGCCAGCCATCCGTGCCAAATTTGATTTTGAATGCCATGAGTGATCTCCTCAAAGAATAATTACCTGCGCGATTATACCCGCCGCAAGCGCAAATCTAATTTTTTGGACTTACACAAAATCATTCGTCCCTTCGGCAACTGACCGCCGACCGCGGTCGGCGGTCAGATTTTAGGAGTTTTGCGTAGGTCGTGATATTTTTATGGGGTGGGGGATACCGGTGGGAAAGGTGTTGGCGTAGTCATCTGCTCCACGGTTGGGGTGATGCTAGTTGCCGTCTCGATAGGAGCCGGTACGGGCGTAAAAGTAGCTGTCGCCGCAGGCGCATCGCCAGCGATCAAGATCTGCCAGGCGATCTCCAGGTCACCGGAAGCAACGACAGGGAAATCGGGCAGGTTGCTGAGAGACAGGTCAAGCCTCTCAATGGCTTTTTCTACACCATCATCCTCTTTTGCTGCTTCTAGTTCCGATAGCAGGTCGCGCGCGGTTTGCACATCCGTTTTTGCCAGCCCAAAATTGCTTTGCGCAAGATACAATCGTCCGCGCGCAAGAATATCGAGCGCGCGCGTGAACATCACTTCATGCTTCAACTCAAGCAAAACCGCATCGTTATTTTCCTGCAATTGGGTTTCGAGCGCGGTTTGCAGCTCTTCCAGTTTTTCAATCGAAGCCGTGTGCGCCTCAACAGAATCTTCCAGCACGCCAACCCGTGAATTCATTTCTGCCAATTGCGTTTGCAGGTCTTCGATCTCGCTTTGCAGTTCCTGAATTTGCGCCGTGTTTTCTTCCACGGGCGCGATGAAGGTTCGTTGAATATATGGCAGCCCATAATAGAACAAAGCGCCCGCTGCCACGAACAAAATAACGAGCATGATTAAACGCACAAGCGCTTTCAAAAAAGCGACAAATGCCCGCCCCAAGCGCTTGAAGAAAGAGTCGCCTTCTTTGACTTCATCTTGCGCAGGCGCGGGCATCGCCTCTTCCTGGGCCGGGACCAGGGCGCTGTTTTCTGATTCATTTCCCTGCGCCTTGGCAAAGGACTGTAAACGGGTGAAAGTCGCTTTACCCATGCCTTTCACTTTCAAGCAATCTTCCTCAGCATCGAATGGACGCGCCGCAATGAGATTACCCGCCAGTTGACGGTTAACGCCTGAAACCTGGGTCAACGTATCGAGGTCGGCCGTGTTGAGAAAATCTAGAAAATTGCTCATGCGGAATCTCCTGCGGTGATTGTACAACAAAAGGCATCAGACGAGAATCAAGTTTGGGAAGCAGAAACAAGCGCACGTTTCCGAAAGAGGCGGATGAACGTCTATTACTTGAAAATGCTGTTAAAGGTCCATGTCCATTGCTGGACGAGTTCGGGGTTGTGTATCTTGAATAATTCCAGATTGCCCGAATATGAGATGAGCAGGCTGAGGGCGAGGGTATAGCTGAGGAAAAGGATGGCGATGGTCGGGTATGCTTTGTTGTTTTTGAACAAGTCGAAGCCGTGCCAAAAACCAATAGTGGCAAGCAGACTCAAGGTTGGGATGACATCCAGCAGGTAGCGCATGGCGATGAAGAAATAGGTTTGCAGGATGATGAAAAACCCAAGTGTGCCAAAGGCGAGCGCGAGAAGTGACCAATGCAAGTCTGCGCGTTTTTGAAATAGAGGAAGCAGTGCAAGCAAAAAGAACGGACTGCTGACCAGGATGCCGGTGATATTTTCGCTAAACGTCAGGTAAAAGCCGGGGTGATAGTTCGTCAACCATTCCGGTCCTGACCAGCGAGTGGGGAAGATGTAGGGGAAGGCTTCACGCTGTTCAAGCGGGTTGAGGAGAGTCTTGTATAAATTAGGCGGCATGTAGGCAATGGAAAGGGTTTGGTCGAGGTCGTTGTACAGGTTGTAGCTGGTGAGTTGATAGCGAAAGCCGAACTCGGTCGGCGAGCCGAAGCGGGCGTGGTTGTAGGAGGCATACATCAGCCCGGCAATTGCGAGCGGAAAGGCAAAGGCTGCCAGCAGCGAAATCATGCGCGGGCGTTGAGTCTGAAACGCCCAGATCAAAACAACGATGGCAACGAGTCCGATGCCGGGTGTCAATGGGCTGCGAGATCCAATCGCAAGCGCAAAAAATAAACTGGATAATGCGAGTTGCAGGATGCGTGGGCGATGGAAGGCAGACAGCAAAAAATAGAACCCGCCAATGAGGAAGCATTGCGCGGCGATGATGGCGGCTTCGTAGATGCGTCCTTCCACCATCACATAGGGCATGGGGTTGATCAGCCCGGCAAATGCAACCACAGCCAAGACTGCCCAGTGGGGGATGTGGCGAAAGTATGTACGCCACAGATCGAGGATGATCAGGTTTAGAAAGAAGAGTGTGCCAGTTAGAAATAGAAGCGAGAGGAGTTTGTCGCCGAGGTCTTCTTTGTAGAAAAACTTGAGAGGCGTCAGCGCCAGCGCAGGGACGGGACCCCAATAAAGATAATATTTCCCTTTGTAGAACGTGGCGTCCCACAAAACGGGAATACCTGCGCGGTTCTCTGGCTCGTACAGACTTTCATCCGTGAAGGCGAGCAAGGCGGGGTCGGGTTCAACGTCCAATTCAAGTTGACCTTGGGCAAAGGCGTTGGCTTGCAGGTCGTAGTAATTCGTCTCATTGTGCATGGACTTCCAAAGCCCGTCTGAGCCGAACCAGACGTAAATGAGGAAGATGCCGGCATTCAAGGCGAGTAGGGCGATGTAGAACCGTCCTTCCGCCGAGTCGAGGGTCTTGCCGATGAAATTGTCTTTTTGATAAAAAATGGAAATGGCGAGCAGGAGGATTCCGGCAACAAGTATCGCTGAACGGCGCGCGCCCCAAGTAGGGAAGCTTTCCAAGCCCAGTTGATTTGCAAAGATCATAAAAAGAATAGCGGCAGTTCCGAGGAGCCCGCCTGTGATTCTCAGCCAGTGAGTACGCATGGGGTGATTTTATCATTCCCGCCCTGTAAAAAATCATGCCACTGAACTCACAGAGCAATGTGAGAAAAACTTTCAGAAACCGTTTCTTAATTCCTTCTTTGGACACGGATGGCACGGATTTCACTGAACTTAACGGAAAAAAAGACTAAAAAAATCCGTACTTTTCCGTGTGATCCGTCCAATCCGTGTACTTAAGAAACTATTTCTCAGTGATCTCTGTGTCCTCTGTGGCGAATCTGTACTAAACCTTTGCTATAATCCCAACCATGATTTATCTCGATTATGCCGCCACCACCCCAGTAGACGAGCGTGTGCTCGCTAAAATGATGCCGTATTTCCGGGAGAATTATGGGAATCCATCCTCCATTCACCGGCTGGGGCAAAAAGCCGAAGCCGCCGTGGATGAAGCGCGGGAAAAGGTCGCCTCTGTTTTGGGTTGCCGCGCGGATGAGATCGTCTTCACCTCCGGCGGCTCCGAAGCGGACAACCTTGCCTTGCGCGGCGCGATGCTGGCAAATAAAGAATCAACCAAGTGGATTCTGACAGCGAAGACAGAACATCCTGCCGTGAGCAAGACCGCCATTCAACTTGAAAAAGAATATGGCTTTCTGCTTGAATGGCTGGATGTGGACGAGCATGGCGCGGTGACGGTCGATTCATTGGCGAAGGCGGTTTGCAATAATACGACAATGGCGTCCGTGATGTATGCCAATAATGAAATCGGCACAATCAACCCGATTGCGAATCTGGCGGAAGTTGCTAAGGCAAATAACATTTTCTTTCATACTGATGCAGTGCAAGCCGCGGCGTATCTCGATGTGAATGTGAATAAACTCGGTGTGGACTTGATGTCACTTGGCGGGCATAAATTCTACGGCCCCAAAGGGGTAGGGGCGTTGTACGTCCGCAAGGGCACTAAGCTCGTTCCACACCTCACCGGCGGAAGCCAGGAATTCAGTTTGCGCGCCGGGACGCATAACGTGCCGTATATCGTTGGCTTTGCTGAAGCGTTACGCCTTGCTGTGGATGAACGCGAGGCGCGGACGGCACACGTCAAACCGATGCGTGACCACATCATCGGTACAGTTCTTGAAACCATATCTGATTCAAAACTTACAGGTCACCCTGAACAGCGTTTACCGAACCATGCCTCTTTTGTCTTCAAAGATGTGGATGGCAATTTGCTTTTGCAATTGCTAGATGCAGCAGGCTTCGCCTGCTCATCCGGCTCGGCTTGCAAGACCGGCAACCCGGAACCCAGCGAGGTGATTACCGCTCTCGGTTATTCGCGCGATTGGGCATTGGGTTCGTTGCGTATCACCTTGGGCGCAGACACAACCCCCGAGCATGTTGATTCATTTCTAAAAACCTTGCCGAGTTTGATTAAAAAAACAAGGAATCTTAACCACAGATAACCACAGATAAACACAGATAAACGCTGATTATTTGATAAAGGATGGGATGAATGCCTTCAATCGATGTAAATCAAATTACTCAAAAGATTATTGGTTGTGCATACGATGCGAGTAATACACTTGGAGTAGGTTTTGTAGAAAAAAGTCTATCAAAATGCGCTTGTGCATCGTATTCGAAAAATTACAGGTTTTTCAGTATCTCAACAGCGCCCTATCAAGGTGATTTATGATGACCTTGTGGTTGGGGAGTTTTATGCCGACTTATTGGTAGAAGAGCGTGTTTTGGTTGAGTTAAAGGCTGTATCTATGTTTACACAGGATCATCTTTCTCAAGCCCTGAATTATCTTCGCGCTACAAATTGCGAAGTGTGTCTGTTGATAAATTTTGGAAGATCAAAAATTGAGATTAAGAGATTACTCCCTCATACCGATTGGAGAGAAAAAAGAATTTGATCTTTTTATCGTCCCATCCTGTTCATCTGAGTTTATCTGTGGTGAATTAAGTTGAAAACCAAGATCATCACCCTCGAATCTCACGACGACCTCATCTCTGTCCGCGATAAATTATCGTGGGCGAAGACGCCGCGTATTTTGTTGGTGTGGCCCAAATATGAGAAGGTCACCTTGCGTTTGCTCGATCTCAAAGTCTTGCAGCGCCATGCCGATTCGCTTGGGGCGCAATTGGGACTCGTCACACGCAGGATGAACGTCCGGCGCGATGCGGAATCGCTTGGGATTCCTGTTTTCAAAACAACAAGCGCGGCTCAAAAGGATGTTTGGGCTGAGTCTGCCCCCCGAACTCAACGCACGCCCAAACCTCCGCGCCGCGACCTGCGCGAGTTGCGCGAGACGATCTATCAAAAAGAATCTGCCTGGCGCACATCGCTCTTAGGAAGGGTAGCGGCGTTCACAGCGGGAGTTGCGGCTGTTTTGGCCCTGGCAGGCTTATTCGTCCCGCGAGCCGAAATGACGTTAACGCCTGAAGCGCAAGACGTGTCCATGGTTATTCCAGTGAATGCCAGCCCGTTTTTTGAAACTGTATCCCTGAGCGGAGAGATTCCAGCGCGGGTCATTTCCATCACAGCTTTCACTGAAAAAACGATTCAAGCAACCAGCATGATCTCGGTCCCCAAAACAAAAGCAGTCGGCATTGTGCAGTTCACCAATTTAAGTTCGGAGGAGATTATCATCCCAGCCGGGACGGTGGTGGCTACGAATACATTGGTCCGATTTGCAACCTTGAATGAAACGCGTTTGCCTGCAGGTCTGGATGAAACCGTTGAAGTAAAAGTGGAAGCGTTGGAAGCTGGGGAGCAGGGGAATGTTGCAATGGACGCGATCCGTGTGATCGAAGGGGCGCTTGGGCTTTCTGCCAAAGTCACGAACTTGGATGTAATAACCGGCGGCTCGAACGAGGAAGTGTTGGGCGCCACAGAAGAAGATCGCGCCGTATTGCGTGATGCGGTTTTGGCAGAGTTGATGTCCATTGCCAATGCGCAGATCCGTTCGCAGATCGGTTTGGGAGATTTCTTTATTGATGATACTCTCGTTATGCGAGATATCCAAAACGAGGAATGTTTCCCGCCTGCCGGTGAAGAAAGCGCAACTTTAACATGTTCGATGGAGGCGGAATTCACAGCACGTTACATCCTCAAGGAAGACCTCGAAGCGTTTGCGGGTTCAGCGGTCATGGCATCCGTTCCACAAGGTTTCTCTCTGACCGGCGAGATGCTGCTTAACCCGCTTGAAGCGCCTTTTACAGACTCGACAGGGACCACCCGCTTCTCATTGCAGGCAACACAAACGGCTCTCCAGGATGTGGATATTTTGAAGGTCTTAAGCCTGATTCGCGGACGCAATATGCAAACAGCGGCATGGCTCGTGAAAGATGGGCTTTCTTTGCAAAACGAACCGCAGATTACCATCACGCCCTCCTGGTGGAGATGGCTGCCATTGATCCCATTCAATATTTCGGTAGAGGTTAGTGAGTAAAGGATACAAGTAAAATGTAGGTAAGTACACAAGCGCGCCCGCCTTCATATTTATGTACTTGTTTCCTTGTATACTTATCTACTTCCTGCTCAATACTCCATGAGAATCCTCGCAGTGGACCACGGTGAAAAACGAATCGGTCTCGCCATCAGCGACCCGACCGCCACCATCGCCAGCCCGTTGAAAGTCATCCGACATGTTTCACGCGTTATTGACGCCGCACAAGTGGCGGATATTGCCGCGCAAAATGATGTCGGTCTGGTTGTCGTGGGGCAGTCTTACGATGAAGACGGCAACCCCAACCTCGCCGGTCGCCGCGCCGGTCGTTTTGCCGACGAACTTCGCAGCCAAACGAATATCCCCATTGAACTGTGGGACGAATCGCACAGCACCCAGATCGCCCGTGCTGCCCGCATCGAACTTGGCGTCTCTCGCAAAAAACGTGCCGGGAATCAGGATGAGTTTGCCGCGGTGGTTATTTTGCAATCGTATCTTGAAGCCAGACGAAATAGTGAATAGTGAATAGTGAATAGTGAATAGTGAATAGTGAATAGTGAATAGTTAGATTACTTCTATAC
>JACAEP010000063.1 GCA_013388795.1 Chloroflexota bacterium
CATATACGGTGTGCGAACCTTTTCGATATTCTGGCATTTGTCTATTTTACGCTATTGTGGTGTTGAAAACTGCCGCCTAAAGGCGGGGGTTTTAGACCCTGTATACGGACAATAAAAAAATCCCGATGGCAATCATCGGGATTGAACAAGGAAAAACTAGGAGAACTTTTCCTTGATGCGGGCGCTCTTGCCGGTGCGTTCGCGCATGTAGTAGAGTTGGGCGCGGCGGACCTTGCCGTGGCGTTCGACTACGATTTTGTCGATACGCGGCGAACGGAGCAGGAAGGTGCGCTCGACGCCCACACCATTAGACGCCATGCGGCGTACAGTCACTGCAGCGTTATTTCCGCTGTTGCGCAGGCGGATCACCATGCCCTTGAATTCCTGAATACGCTCACGTTCGCCTTCCTTGATCTTCACATGGACGCTTACCGTGTCGCCAGCATTCAGTTGAGGGATTTTCTCGTTATCTTTTGCCTCTACGGCTTTAATCAGGTCTGCCATTTCCGTCTTCCTTACTTTTTGAATAGGTTTCCAATATACGCGAGGGCGGATTATAGCACGGATATTCTCGTTTCACAAGCAAAAAATCAGGTATATTTTCGGATTGCCAGCACAGCATTGTGACCGCCAAATCCAAAGGCGTTGCTGAGCGCAAGCGAGACCTTCGCCTCGCGCGCCTTGTTCGGGATGTAATCCAGATCACATTCAGGGTCGGGCGTTTCGTAGTGGATCGTGGGAGGCAGGATGCCCTCGCGGATTGCCTGCACACAGAACAATACTTCCAATGCGCCTGTGGCGCCCATCATATGTCCGGTCATGGATTTGGTAGAGGAAATGGGCACTTTATAAGCCAGGTCGCCCAATGCAGTTTTTATAGCGCGTGTTTCTGCCTGGTCATTCAGGGCAGTGCCGGTGCCATGCGCATTGATGTATCCAACTTCGTCAACGTTTGCCCTGGCAGACTCCAGCGCCATGCGAATTGCCGCCGCCCCACCTGCGCCATGCTCATGCGGAGCGGTAACATGGAAAGCATCTGCCGTCGCGCCATAGCCAGCCAGTTCCGCCAGAATATTCGCGCCGCGCTTCTTTGCATCCGACTCGCGCTCGAGGACGATGACCGCTGCGCCTTCGCCCATTACCAATCCATCGCGATTCTTATCAAAGGGCTGCGGCGTCATCGAATAATCGTCATTCTTACGAGACATGGCGCCCACGCGATCAAACGCCGCAACCCCTGTGGTGGTAATGGTTGTTTCCGCTGCGCCCGTCACCGCCGCATCGATCATACCGGTGCGAAGCATCATCAATGCCGTGCCAATTCCATACGCGCCGGAAGCGCAGGCAGAGGCAACTGAAAAACACGGACCTTTAATCCCAAACTCGATGGCGGTCATGCCCGCGCCGCCATTCGCCATCAACATAGGGATCAGGAATGGGCTGACCTTTCGCGGACCTTCTGTATAATTCGTCAGGATCGCTTCCTGCAACGAATGCAGCCCGCCGATTGCAGACGAAATAATAACACCAATCCGCCCGGCATTGGCTTCTGTCACTTGCAGCCCGGAACGTTCGATGGCTTCTTTAGATGCCGTCACGGCAAATTGTTCAAACCGGTCACGCCGTCGCGCCTCGCGCGCGTCCATATAATTTTCCGGCTTAAAATTTTTCACCTCCGCGGCAATATGCACGTGAAGTTTGGCCGCGCGCGAGTCAAACAAAGTGATTGGCCCCACCCCCGACTTTCCCGCAATAACGTTCGCCCAACTCTCCGAAACGCTCAAACCGAGCGGGTTGACCGTGCCCATACCTGTAATGACAATTCGATCCTGCATTATTCCTCCGATGAAAAATATAGCAAGGTTAAGAACACAGAACCGGCAAATTCGTGACGCGCCTCTCCCTTCGCCCGGGCATGCCGCTGCTCTCCAAGTTTCAGCTACACCGGAAACATATCCAAACTCCGCCAGCCGTACGCCACTTCCGTCAAGGTATCCGCGCCGATCCGGATCGGTTTCTCATAGAGATACTCTCCGCCCAAACGTTCACACTGTCTTTGATCTGTGGTTCTCCATAGCTGGTAAAACCAATTACCTGATTATTTATTTCAGCAACAAACGCCCGATGATAGGCATGTTTCTCGTCTGAAAGTGAGTTGAGCCATTGCTCCGTCCGCCGCTGAACCGACAAGCGACTCAAAACCTCATCCGCCACCATGCCGCGGTATGTCTCCCTCCACGCCGCGACATGGACCGTTGCGATGCCAGCCGCATCGTTCATCGTTGCCCTGCGAACGACAAACAAATTTACTCTCCCGGCTTTGGAATGTAATCGCCTTCGATCCATTCTTCACCGTTTGGCCCAACTTCCTTCTTCCAGATTGGCACAATTTCTTTGAGACGGTCAATACCGTAACGAGCGGCATCAAAAACGCCTGTGTCACGATGCGCTGCGGTGCAGGCAATAAGCACGGTTGGCGTTTTGGGGTACAACCTGCCAATGCGTTGAACGATGGCAATTCCTTCGACCACGGGCCACCTGTCACGAATTTCGTCAGCGACCTGTTTCATTTTCGCTTCTGCCATGGGAATATACGACTCGTATTCGAGATATTCCGTCTCATGTGCATCGCCGCGGGTAGTGACTCCGCGCACCATGCCGGTAAAAATCGCCGCCGCGCCTGTGGATGGGAGCGTTATTTTTGCTAGCAAGTCATTCAAGTCAATTTCGGATTCGGTGATGGAATAAATAGTTGGAAGGGTATCAGGCTGCATGTTGAAGGTTATCCGCCAGAGACGGGTGGGAATAAAGCGATTTCGGCGTTTGACGGAATCATGGCATCGTCAGACGAATATTCACGGTTAATGGTAATCAGTACGGATTTTATGTGGCCTCTTAAGTTTGGGTAATCGGCGACGAGTTTCTCTTTGAGCTGCACGAGGGTCATATCGGCGGGAATATCCAATTCTACAGACTTCATCCCGGCTTGGTCGCGGAGGGTGGCGAAGAATAGGAGTTTGATGTGATTGATGGTTTCCACAGGTTGAAGGTTGGTTGGAGGCTGAAAGTGTTAGATCAAGGCTTTACGGTTGATTGATAACATCGCCGCTCGTGCCACCGTGCTTTTCGAGCAAGCAAATATTTTGAATCCGCATTGTCTTTTCGGCTGCTTTTGCCATATCGTAGACCGTCAGTGCAGCGATAGAGACGGCAGTAAGCGCTTCCATTTCGACGCCGGTTTTGCCGGTCACTTTGACGGTGGCGGTGATGACCACGCCGGGGAGCGCGTCGTCCAACACAAGGTCAATATCCACTTTAGAGAGTGGAAGAGGATGACACAACGGAATCAGGTCTGAGGTCCGTTTGGAGGCGGTGATGCCTGCAATTTGCGCCACGGTCAAAACATCGCCCTTTTTTATTTGCCCGGCGCGAATCAAGCCTAATGTTTCTTTTTTCATCCAGACTTCGCCGCGCGCAATGGCAGTGCGGGTTGTATCCGGCTTGGGGCTGACATCCACCATTTTGGCGCGCCCATGGTCATCGAGATGGGTTAGCTTGGACATAAGCGCAATTATACACTGGTATAATTCGCGGGCTTATGGACGGATTTCTCGGCAACCAACTTGGTGGATATAAGGTGCAAACCCCGGAGTATGAGGGTCCGCTCGATCTTTTGTTAAGCCTGATCGAACGCGCAGAACTGGATGTTACGACGGTTTCACTGGCTTCGGTGACGGATCAATACCTGGAGCATTTACGCAGCGTGGAGCAACAAAAGCCGGAGGAAATTTCTTCGTTTCTGGCGATTGCGACAAAGTTGGTTCAGATCAAATCGGAAGCGCTGCTGCCGCGCCCGCCTGAACGCGAACCCGGTGAAGAAGACCCCGGCGAGTTGCTGGTGGAGCAATTGAAACTGTACAAGCGTTATAAAGAAATTGCGGTATGGATGGAAGAACGCCAGGCAAATAACCTGCGGACATTCCTGCGTGTGGCGCCGCCTCCTAAAGTGGAACCGAAACTTGACCTTTCTAACTTAACGTTGGAAAAGTTGCTGGCGGCGGCGGAGTCGGCGTTTGCAAAAGGCAGCGAAAAAAAACCGCTGGGAACGGTCATTAGCGCCCCGAAAGTAACCATCCGCGAAAAAATCGAGTACATCACCAAAACCTTGAAGACCATTCAACGCATGACCTTCAGCGGACTGATCACCGAGAAAGCCACCCGCGTTGAAATCGTGGTGACCTTCCTCGCGCTGCTGGAGCTAGTGAAACGTTATCGTGTGACCGCCAAGCAGGATACGCTCTTCGGCGACATTGAATTTGAACGCAGCGAAGACTGGAAAGAAGACGAAGAGATTGAGATCGAGTTTGAGTAAGAGTTGATAATCGATGGCTGGCAGTTGCCAGCGACGGATGAGAGCGATCGTATGTCTCATCCGTCTTTTGTTTCTTATAATTCTTCCGCCGCCCTCACGCCTGAAAGATACGCCCCATGCACCGTGCCGGGGTACTCGCGTGAAGTCGCTTCGCCCGCGAAGAACAGCACATTGCCCAGCGGCTGGGCTAGCGCGCCGCGATCTTCTCCGCTGGCAAAAGGCGGAGTGTGCGAATAGGCGCCCAGAGCAAATGGGTCTTTACCCCAACGAGTAATTAAAACGCCTTCCGGCTCAGGAATGCCGCCGCCAAACATCACCCGCAGGGTCTGCATGGCGCCTGCCACAATATTGTCATCGCTTAATTCTTCAAGTGCAAAACCCTTTTCGCCGCCGTGAAACGCCATCAAGACCGGCTCGCCGGTGAATGGCACAAAACTCAACCAGTCGCCCCACTCGCCCAGTTCCTCGCCCAGATAACTGAATGTCTCTACTTCCGCGTCCCAAAACACTTCAGGAAATTTCAAATAGACTTTATTGAGGACTCCCATTCCAAGCCGGTTAATGGCTGCTTGTTTTGACTCAGGCAGCGGCGGCTCAAACTTAACCGACGCCTGCTTCAACACCCCAAGCGGAAGGGTCACCACAGCCTGAGCTGCGGCATAATTCCCCTGCGAAGTTTCCACTTCCACCCCATCTGCGCCGTAGCGGACAATGTTCACCACTTCGCCTAAACGAATGTCTAAACTTTTGGCAAGCCCATCTGTGATCTGGTTATACCCGCCGGGGAAGATGACTTCTTCGCCGCCAAATTCCTCGTCTTGATCCCACCACCAAAGTGACAGGTCTTTTGCGTCCGCGCCATATTCCAGCGCCGTCACCAAATGGATGTAATAATTTAAGCGGCGCAGGTCTTCGCCCGAAAGTCTACGACCGGCGATGACCTGGTCAAAGGCAGCCTGCAGGGACATATCTTCATCCGTACGCTCTTGTATTTCTGCCACTTCTTCATAAATATCTTCAAACAAGGTCTCCGTCTCTTCCCACGCCCCACCGGGCAACTCACTGCCATCGGCGGCAAATTCGATGGCGTTTTCCCCGTCGGTTGGCGCGGTTTTGGCGCCAAACTCCTTTGCCAATTTTGTAATAGGATTCCCGTTCACGCCATGAATCCACGATGCGCCCAAATCCAGCGGCACACCCAGTGACGAATCTGTCCATGTGCGCCCGCCGACTCGATTCCGCGCTTCAAGCACAATGACACTCAAGCCTTTGTCGGTCAAGGTGCGGGCAGCGGCAAGCCCGGCAATGCCTGCGCCCAGCACAAGCACATCTGCGTGGGTGGAGAGTGGGTCTGTCATATCTTCCTCCTGGGTTGGGGGAATCAGCCCGCAAGACAGGGCCAGCGCGGAGGCTGTCCCTATGGCTGCGGTTTTGAGAAAGTCTCGTCTGGTGAATTTCGTTTTCATGGCTGCCTCCAAAAAATCGATAAAAATTTATAATGAAGAAAAGCGCACTGATCGCGCCAAGATTATCGAATACAAACACATCAATCCATGATGCTCTGCGCCCCGGCACAAAAGACTGGTGGAATTCATCCGTCAGCGAGTATAAAAGCGCCAGAAACCAGGCCAGCTTGTAATTGCGGTTTGTAAGCGCGCACAAATACGACAGGGAAAGCAAGCTGTAGCCTATTCCATGCGCCGATTTTTTGACAAAATAGCCCCAGCCGCCATAATTTAGCAGTTCGCTGCTGGTTTGTCAAGAGAAAGCAAAAATAGCCAGCATTATCAAAATGGCCGGAAGCCATCGCGGTACAATTGCAGGGATTTTTTCACGAGAGGTTTGCTTGGTCGGTGATGTAATACTCAAAAATGACGATGCTTGGTGGAAGTTTGGTCAACCACACCGCGTGACTGTAACTGAGAATCTGGAAGATGTCCGCAAGGGATTGGAAGAGGTGGAGAGGCTTGTCAACAAACAGGGTTGGACAGCGGTTGGTTTTATCAGCTATGAAGCCGCCCCGGCGTTTGATCCGGCATTGAAAGTCATCCCATCACAAGGGTTTCCTTTACTTTGGTTTGGCTTATATGACGCGCCGCAAGTTTTACAGACTTCCGAGGTCTTCAAAGACTTCGGAAGTTTCACACCCTTAAACTGGCAGCCGGATACGGAAAAAGAGACCTATAACGCCGCGATTCAAACCGTGAAAGACCGCATTGCGCAGGGGATGACCTATCAGGTCAATTACACCATGCGCCTGCAAGCGGACTTTGAAACGGATGAACGAACAAAAGCGGACTCTGAAACGGATAAACGGATGGAAACGGATTTGCGAGCCAGGCAATTATTTACTCACCTCGCCAGATCACAAAATAAGTATGCCGTTTTTTTAGATATTGGTGATTGGATGATTTGCTCTGCATCGCATGAGTTATTTTTTGATCTGGATGGCGAAGCTATTACGGGTCGCCCCATGAAAGGGACGGTTAAACGTGGTCGAACGATAGAAGAAGATAAAAGCCTTTCAAATTGGCTACGCGCATCCCCAAAAAACCGTGCCGAGAATGTGATGATTGTGGATATGATCCGTAATGACATTGGTCGTATCGCAGAAGTTGGGAGCGTTCACGTTCCCGAGTTGTTTACAATCGAAAAATATCCCACCCTCTTTCAAATGACGTCCACTGTAAAAGCAAAGACAAAAGCTTCAGTGACTGAGATATTTTCGGCGCTCTTTCCATGTGCATCCATCACCGGCGCACCAAAGACCAGCACGATGAACATCATCGCCGAGTTAGAGACCAGTCCGCGCAGGATTTACACCGGCGGTATCGGTTATATTGCGCCACACCGCAAAGCGCGTTTTAACGTGGCAATCCGTACTGCTTTGGTTGACAGAAGGAGCAACAAGGCTGAATACGGCGTCGGCGGCGGGATCGTCTGGGACTCGACTTCAGCAGATGAGTATAGCGAGGCTCTGCTCAAAGCGCGCGTGCTGGCCGAACCTCCTCAAAAAGATTTTTGCCTGTTTGAAACTCTGCTTTGGACGCCAGAGGAAGGCTATTTTTTGTTTGACCGTCACATGGCGCGGATGTTGGACTCGGCGGAGTATTTTGGGTTCAAAACGGATTGCGCTGAAATTGCAGAAGAAAAGATAAAAGAGTTTTCAAAAAAATTGATTTCGGGAGCGGACGCTCCAAAGCGCGTAAAGATTTGGATGAATTCACGCGGCGAACTGGCTGGGGAGATCAATGAATTTCAGGCAGGCAAAAAGATATTCAAGGCGTGTCTTGCAAAAGAGCCTGTTGACTCGAATGATCGGTTTCTGTTTCACAAAACCACCAAACGCAACGTGTACGAGAAAGCCGCAATCGAGGGGTATGACGATGTTCTGCTCTTCAATGAGAAAGGCGAATTGACCGAGTTCACGATCGGCAATCTGGTCGTTAGAATAAAAGGCGAATTGTTCACGCCGCCCATTGCATGCGGGCTGCTGGCGGGCACGTTTCGGGCGGAGCTAATCGCCTCCGGCGAGGTGAAGGAACGGGTACTGCGCAAACAAGACTCGGCGAAGTTTGAGGCGGTATTCCTCATTAATTCGTTGAGGAAATGGGTTCAAGTCGAATCACTTCAGCAAGCGCCGAGAAACTCGCAGAAGCATCCAAAACAAGATGACGAAGGCGGAGGCAAACGCAAGTACATTCCAGCCGCTGGTGTAAGCGTCGCCGACAGCCAGACGTGAGAGTGTGGTGATGGGCGAAATTTTGAGCATTGTACTAATGCCCACGCCTGCCAGTAAAAGCAACGAGAAAATAAATTGGGAGCGCTCACGGTCTTGCAATAAGGCAGCCGTCATCGCCGCCGTCGTGGACGAAATGCCGGCTATGATCAATGCCAGCGCGACGATCCAAAATATATTTTTGATTTCAGTTCCATTTGTTCGCAACAAAGCAAGCCATGCCATGCATTGCGCGACCGCAAGCGTGACTGCTGCTGTGATCTTCGCGCCGATCATGCCGCTGATGGTCAACGGAGCAGACAATAAAGTTTGCAATGTCTTGCCTTCGACCTCTTCGGTGATCATGTCAATCGACATGCTGCCCGCCACAAAGGCGGGAAAAAACATCAACATGGGAATAAGCGCCGAATACATGAACTCGAACGATGTTGCGGGTTTCCCTTGAAGATCTGCATAGCGGATGTTGACGCCTTTTTGTTCGCGCAGATAATTCTCGTACTGTTTGAGCGGTTCCTGAATGACCATTCGGATCAATGAACTGATGGTGTCTGATTCAGGCAGGTAGAGTTTCACCTCCGTCAATCCGTTTACATTGCGGGGGACATCCACCAATGCGAGTACTTCGCCGCGATAGTAGGCATCCTGCGCTTCTTGCAGCGTGGAAAACGAAATGACATTCAAGCCGCGCCTGCTCATCAAAGAAGCCAGAGGGCTGTCTGCATCCGCCACTACGGCAATTCGAAATCCACCGTCGCTGAAACGCAGAATGGTATCGGGGTCATAGAGCGAAAGCATCCCCAGCAACAAACCGGAGGAGAATGAAGCGAGGAACAGCTGGATCAGGATCGAAATGACGATGGTACGGTCGCGCAAAACAGAGGTTAATTCTTTTTTGACCACGGCAAAAAAAGGAGAGATCATGCTCCACCTCGTAAAATCACTGCGTTGTAGATAAAATGAAAAATGGTCCCAATCCCCAATGCGAGCCAGTACGGAAATTTCAACTTAATCCGCAGCAAATTCACAACCGAGACAAAGATAAAGTGCGCTGTCAGGGGGATCAACAAAAAGATGCCGGATTCAAACAAAGCGCCAGACACTTGCGCTTCAGACACAACGCTGACAGACACAAAGACCAGCAGCTTTTCACCGATCAAGAATCCCAACGCAGAGAGAAAAGAAAGCCAAAGCGCCTCTCGCACCGTCCTAATCACCCCGCGTTGTGCCAGAACAATGATGCCGACTGTTTTGACCAACTCTTCAATAAATGCTGAGGCAAATAATACTGCGGCGAGGATCAAACGCACTGGCAGGTTTGTCGCAAACGCCAGCATCACCACCTGCGCCATATACACCGCCGGGATGACCAGAAAACTCCACAACGTCACGGCAAACCATGGCCTGGAATGAGCCATCATCAAATAGATTGCATCCGCAAGCTTGCATGTAAGGGGCTTGTAGCCCATTAAGAATTCCTCGTTTAACAAACGCGTCCCTGCAAACATGGCAAAACCAAAAATGGCGGTCATGGGCAACGACGGCAAAAGATATTCCCGCCAGCCAAACGGCTCCAGCCGATACATCTTTACTGCCAATGTCAACGGTGAAATATACGCCAGATCGCTGGTGTTCGTGAACATGGCTGGGAACACCAAATACGCCGTCGTTAGCGTGGTCACCAGCATGGAAATAAACGTCGTATCTTTGAAGGTTCTGTAAAAAAGCGGCACCATCAGGTAAATGGCAAAAATGAACATCGTTGTCGGCGCAAAGATTGCCAGTGCAAGCGGAATATTAGCGTCTGTCAACGATGCGATCAAGACCGTCGTTGAAAGCGCAAACACCGCATACGGCAGCATCTTTCCGAGAATGATCTGAAATGGAGTAACCGGCGCCGACAACAGTATCGTCAGGCGGCGATTTGCCTTTTCATCCATAAAACTGCTTGTAAAAAAGATACTGATGAACGTGATCGGCAGGATGTAGATCAATGCGACCAGGACCTGCGTGAACGGCGCTGGCGGCGGTGTGATAGAAGGAATGATGATCTCCTCCGGCTTGACAGTTTGCGGCTCACTTCCCGCCGGAGGCTGCTGGCCACCTAAATAATTAACCCCCACTCGTAACGGAAACGCCTCCTCATCTACAAACGACGATGAAACCCGCTGCAATTCAAACTCTTCCATGTACTGCTTCAACGCCCGCAACGCAAACTGGGATTTATCGTCCTCGCGCGCAAAAACCTGTGAATCGACAATTAGCACGTCAATTGCGCCATCTGCAAGCAAAGCCCGGCCATCTTCCAAGGTCACCGTAAGGATGGAAAAGCGGCTGTCGTCAATGACAGGAACATCACCGGATACCCCGGCGCGATACAAGCCGTTCCCAAGCGAGACTGAATCCCGCAGGGTATAGGCAGAAAGCCCCAAAACGGCTAGCAGCGCCAGCGCTGCCAATGGGCTGGCGCCGCCGCTAAAACGTTTACGCAAGCGTGTAATCTCCCGCCACGCGATCACAAAGACCTGATTCATGGTTTCCACACTCACTAAATTCCTAGGATAAAATTGCCGTATGATTACTCTTACAGACGTCACGAAGCGCTACGATAATACTACAGTCGTTGAGCAGCTCAACTTACAAATCAATGAAGGCGAGATCGTCGGTATTATCGGTCATAACGGAGCGGGCAAAAGCACCACCATGAAAATGATCGCCGGGCTGATCGAACCCACCTCCGGCGAAGTGCGCGTGATGGGGCAGGACATGGTCAAACACAGCATCAAGGTCAAACACCGCATTGGCTACCTGCCTGAGGAAAGCCCGTTATACGAAACAATGACCGCCCAGCAATACCTGCTCTTTTTTTCAGAACTCTACCAAATGCCGCGCGCCAAAGCTCTGAAACGCAGCGATGAATTATTATCCTCCCTGGGGTTGGAACAAAAAAACAAACTGACCGGCGAATATTCCAAAGGCATGAAACGCAAAACCGCCATCGCCCGCGCCCTGCTTCACAACCCGGAACTGCTAATCCTGGATGAGCCGAATTCCGGTCTTGACCCATTAACCTCTTTTTTCATCATCAACTATCTCAAGCAGTTGAAAAAAGAAGGCAAGACCATCCTGTTGAGTGCGCACAACCTGTTCCATGTTGAAACCATTTGCGACCGGGTCGCCATCATCAAAAACGGCAAATTACTCGTCTTCGACAGCATGGACGCCATCCGCGCCAAATTGGGCAAACGCGAATATCAGGTCATCTTTCATTCGGATAAGAAACTGGAATATGAAACTATCGGCGGCAATTATGTTTTCCGCACGCACGATGTGGCTGGCATTGCCCAGATGCTGGAAACCGTTTCCGCCCAAAGCTGGACCTTGGTGGACCTATCCATGCGCGAATCCGCCCTGGAAGAGATCTACGTTAAACTAATGACCAACGATTAATTCGGCGGCAAGGAGAAATAAAACAACAAAAAATTATAGAGGCATTCATGAGCAACCGTTTGATCGACTCAAGCTCCCCTTATCTTTTGCAACATGCAGAAAATCCCGTAGATTGGCACCCCTGGGGCGAAGAAGCATTAAGAAAAGCCAAAACTGAAAATAAACCCATCTTTCTTTCCATTGGCTATGCTGCCTGCCATTGGTGTCATGTCATGGCGCATGAATCCTTCGAGGATGACGAAACCGCCGCATTCATGAACGAACACTTCGTCAACATCAAAGTGGATCGCGAAGAACGCCCTGATCTCGACAACATCTACATGCAAGCAACAATAGCCATGACCGGCTCCGGCGGGTGGCCCATGTCGGTCTTCCTCACCCCCGAATTAAAGCCATATTACGCAGGCACCTACTTCCCGCCGGTTCGCAGATACAACCTGCCATCGTTCAAAGAAGCGCTGGCAGGCCTTTTCAACGCATGGCAAAACGACCGGGAAGAAGTGGAAAAGACAAGCAACAAAGTCTTTGAACATCTAAATGCGCAGATCAAATCAACATCCAGCAACCTGCTCACGCCGGAGCAGCTTGCCGCCATCGCACAAGCCATGCAAGAATCCTATGATTGGGGCTATGGCGGCTGGGGCGATGCGCCAAAGTTTCCCCAGCCAATGGCGCTGGAATTTCTGCTGCACAATGCCCGCGTCCGCAAAACAAACGAGTTTGATAAACTCATCCAACATTGTCTCTATGCCATGGCGCGCGGCGGCATGTACGACGTGGTCGGCGGCGGATTCTCGCGTTACAGCGCCGACAATCAATGGCGTGTGCCGCATTTTGAAAAAATGTTATACGATAACGCCCTGCTCATTCGCGCTTATCTTCACGCCTGGCAAATTACCAAAGACCCCTTCTATAAACGTATTGTAGAAGAAACGCTGGATTTCATCATCAACGAAATGACTCACCCACAGGGTGGTTTTTATTCCTCGCTTGATGCAGACTCGGAAGGGGAAGAAGGCAAATTCTACGTCTGGACTTTGGATGAAATTCAGGCTGTCCTTCAAACTGATTCCGCGTTTTTTGAAGCGGCATACGGCGTCACCGCCAAGGGAAATTGGGAAGGCAAAACGGTACTCCAGCGCGCATTGGATGACGCCACCCTCGCCGCCCGCTTCGGACTTAACGTTGAAGCGGTATCAGCAAAATTGGCCGACTCTCATTCCAGGCTCTATGCTGCCCGTTCTGCACGCATCCGCCCCGGCACAGACGACAAGATTCTCACTGCCTGGAATGGCCTGATGCTCGCTGCAACCGCCGAAGCCGCGCGAGTCCTTGCAGACGTCAGCGCAAAAGCAGAAGCCTACTTTAATATGGCTGCGCGTAATGCAGATTTTCTCCTCACCCACCTGCGCCCGAACGGACAACTACGGCGCTCCTGGCGGAATGGAAAAACCACCCGTGAAGTGTATCTCGAAGATTACGCGGCATTGATCCTCGGTTTAATCGAGTTGTATCAAACCGACTTCAACCCGCGCTGGTTCGATACGGCAAAACAACTCACAGATGAAATGATCGAAAAATTCAGCGATCCTGATGGCGGCTTTTTCGATACGCCCAGCGACGGCGAACAATTGCTCTTCAGACCCAAAGACATTCAAGATAATGCCGCTCCTTCGGGAAATGCAATGGCATGTGAAGCCTTGATAAAACTCGCAGCATTCACCGACCAGGGAACGTACCGCGATCTTGCGGAGAAGGCGCTGAAGCTGGCGACCAAATTCACCCTGCGCTACCCACTTGGGTTTGGAAGATGGCTCGCAGCGGCGCAACTCGCCTCGGGAACGATGAAACAAGTGGCGGTTGTGGGCGAGGCGGAAGACCCAAACTTTCAGCAGTTACTCAAGGTTGTTCGAAGCGAATATTTTCCCGGCATAGTAACGGCGGCTTCATCCCCATTTCCAGAGCAGGGCCCTGCGCTCTTGTATAACCGCCCGCAGATTGAAGGTAAAGCCGCAGCCTATGTATGCGAAGGATTTATTTGTCAGACGCCTGCGACAGACCCGGACTCATTAATGGAACAATTAGGTTGAAATATTGTCTGCAATACCAAGCGGTTGATAGTCGGTAAAATTTGGAAAGACCTGATCAAGAAAGGGGTTTTGCAAGTGTTTGGAGACCAGTTCACCAAGCACGGAACGAAAGTCAGTGGTAATGGCAAGATCGCCAGGTCCAACGAGTTTCTCATTTGATAAACCAGGCCACTGACCAAACACTCTTCCACCATTTATGGATTTGCCCAGAACCATCATCACGTTGCCATGACCATGATCGGTTCCCAGCCCGCCGTTTTCGATTGCGCGCCGGCCGAACTCAGACATGGCAGTGACAGTCACCCGTTTCATCATGTCGCCAAGATCAAGGTAAAAGGCGGCAAGGGCAGCGCTCAAATCTGCCAGCAGGTTTGGCATATCACCGCTGAACTGCCCCTGAGTGATGTGTGTATCCCATCCGCCCAGGTCCACTGCGGCGACTTCAACGCCAATCTGCGCTTTAATGAGTTGCGCCACTTGCATTAATGACTGCCCAAACTCGCTATCTGGGTATTGCGCTTTATTGGCAGGTTGATATTTGCTCACAACTACGCTTTGCAAAAGCTGCACGGCATCAAGCGTGAAGTCGGCCCGCTCACCGAGGGCGGCATCCGAGGCATACATCGAAGAAATCATATTCTGGAATTGTTCTACTTCGCCCCGATAACGACCGCCTAGATGAAAATCGGCAATGGACCGAAGCGCAATTGCCGGGATAGGACCGCGCAGAGAGGAAGGCAGGGCAGCGCCAAAACCAACGACGCGGAAGGGTGAACCATTTTCATGCGCGGCAAATTGCAAATGACGCGCCAGCCACCCCGTAGCGACTTGTTTATCTCCGGGCGTGCCACGTTCCATATAATCCATTGCGTCGAAATGGGAACGGGTTGGGTTGGGCGAACCGGCGGCATGAACAAATGCCAACCCTTTGTCGTCCCACAGGTCTTTCAGCGGGCGCATGGATGGGTGCAGCCCAAAAAAGCCATCCAGATCAATGCCGGTTCGATCGTTCCCTGGGCTGGGTTCAGGAATAGCAAGCCTAGGCCGCAAACGATAATAATCGGCATCGCCATGCGGGATGACAGCATGCAAACCATCCATACCGCCGCGCAGGAAGATACAGACTAGAATATTGGCGCGAGGCTCCTGCCCTTTTGGGGAGAAAAAAGCAAAACGCGGAAGAAAGTCACGCGGGGCCTCAGGGGCAAGCATCCAAGCAGGCAAAGCAGCGGCGGTCTTGAGAAAGTCGCGGCGGGAGAAAGAGAAACTCATATTGACCTCTAACGATATTGAAAATAAGGAGAAGCCAGCAAAAGGGCGCAGGCGGAAGTTTCAGGCGGCACCCCCGAAATGGATGCAAGCGCTCCCAATACATTTGCGCGCAGTTCGGACGGCAGGATAAAACCCAGGAGGCGAATGCTTAACTCATCCACAACCTCGGGCTCTGGCAAACCTGCCAGCCAGGAGAGGTCTACATCCGCGCCGCGCACAGAACCTGTTGCAATGGAGAGCGCAAAATTCCAGCGCGCCAGCAGGTCATTTGTATTAAGCCAGGCGGCGCCGACATCGGGGTAACCATTTGGGGCGGGCCAAAAAAAGGGAACCTGCCCCATCGCCTGAATCAGCCGAAACATTGGTCGGTCAAATTCTGTTTCAATGCCCAGCTGACGCGCCGCTGAGGCTACAAATTCAACAGGCTTCTTTAATTTTCCCGCACCCAGCGATGTCTTAAACTCTTCGGAAAAGAAAATTGACCTTAATACTTCTCGAATATCTCCGCGAGAAGATTGGAACGTTTGCGAAACTTTATCAACCAGGCCGGCGGGCGGCGTATCTGTTAAGAAATGCCGAACAAGTTTGTAAGCAATAAACCTGGCCGTGGCTGAATGTTCTGCCAGCATACGAGCCAACTGTTCGCCGTCTTCCATGCCCTGCCCGGCGGGAAACTCCACACCCAAAATACGCTTGGCGCCATCATCATGAGCATAGCGCCTAAACGTAAATTCGCCTGCATTATCCATCGCGCGCCTGCCAGTTACCGACCAGCCGGTCAACGCGCGCGCCACATCAAGAATATCTTCCTGGGTGTAGCCGCCATCCACGCCGAGTGTATGAAGTTCCAACAGTTCACGTGCATAGTTTTCATTTGGTCTGTCTTTGGTACTGGAAGCGTTATCCAGATACACCATCATTGCCGGGCTGCGCATCGAGGCGGAAAGCAGGCTATGAAAATTTCCAAGCGCATTCGGACGAATCACGTCACGGTCATCTCCGGTCTTTAGAAAACGAACCTGATTTTTCAGGATGTAAATATTGAAATGATCTGTCCAAAATTGAACCATGCGCTCATATAATTGACGCGGTGAATATACGGCGCGGATCATTGCGGCTTGAATCAGTTCAAAGACCGGTTGGGTCGGGCTTGCCAAAGCTGCCAACTCTTTAACGGGCATGTTTAACGTCTCGAATTTGCTGAGACGACCCGTTGCGGCGGAGTCATCGATCTGCTCATACGCCAGTTGACTGTCCACATACGCTTCAAAACCAGACGCTTGAATGGACTCCATATCCGCAGGGGTGGGACCCAGCCCAATTCTTTTCAGGGCATTGAAGAGGAACAGGTCATGCTCTGCTGGCGGCAGAGTGACGGAAAGATCTACAGCGGTAGAAGCGGCTCCGGGCGCACACCCCCATAACAAGGTCAGAGTGGAAGCGAAGCCGGAGAGTTTAAGAAAATCACGGCGGGATATTTTTTTCATGCGCACATAATACTCAGCAATGATTATGCCCCAATAACCTGTTTGTAAAATCTTAGTAAAAAAACAGACCGGTTGACCGGTCTGTTTTTTTACTAATTCTTTGCTTCTGGGTCAGAAGATTTGTTTTCGCCTTCTTCTTCTTTGCCGCCAAGCCCTTCGCGGAAAGACTTGATGCTTTTGCCGATCTCGCCAGCAACTTTGCCAATGCGACCTGGTCCAAACAAAAGAATAACGATGAGCAGGATGATAATCCACTCTGCACCGCGCGGTAATCCAAACATAGTACACTCCTTAATTGAATTTCGAGGCAATCGTACCATAATTCGGCAAAAATGCGGTTAGAGTTCGCGCCGCGAAAGAAACCCTTCCAGAAAGCGGATGGCACGGCGAGCCCACGAACGCAGACGCGCAAACAAGCGATACTGCTCAGGATGCGCCTGTTTTTTAGCAGGGATGGGACCCGTCCACTCAGCGACAAGCGCGCCCCAAGTGAGCCCTGCTCCAAACCCTACAAAGACCACTTTATCCCCGCTTTTTAATTTGCCTTTTTCGAAGGCTTCAACCGCTGCAATGGGAATCGAAGCCGTGGAAGTGTTGCCATAACGATCAACGTTGATCACGAATTTCTCTAGCGGCATTTTGAGGTATTTGGCAGCCGTTTCAATGATTCGGAAATTTGCCTGATGCGGGATGATCCAGTCAACGTCTTCGGTTTTCAATCCGGCAAGCGCAAGCGCCTCCTTTGTAGCGCTGCCCATGACCCGCGTGGCAAAACGGAAGACGGCTTTCCCGTCCATTTGAATATAGTGTTTCCCTTCGGCAAGGGTGGTTTCGGTGGCAGGGTAGCGCGCTCCGCCGCCAAGGAGGGTGAGCGATTCGGCGCCAGAACCGTCGGAATGCATGACAGCAGAAAGAACGCCGCCAGGACGTTCGCTTGCCTGTAATACAAAAGCCCCAGCCCCATCACCAAATAAGATGCAGGTGCTGCGGTCTTTCCAGTTCACAAAGCGAGAGAGGGTTTCAGAACCAATCACAAGAGCGTTCTTGATTGAGCCGCTACGAATAGACTGGGCGGCCATATTGGTTGCATAAATAAAACCGGAACAAGCCGCAAGCAAGTCGAAGGCGCCCGCTTTGGCCGCTCCGATCTGGTCCTGCACAATACAGGCTGTTGCCGGAAAAATATATTCCGGGGAAGAAGATGCGACAATAATCAAATCCAATTCGGTGGGCGCAAGGTTTGCCGCTTGCAAAGCTTTGATGCCCGCTTCAACTGCCAGGGTGGATGTGAACTGATCTTCACGGGCAATGCGGCGTTCGCGGATACCAGTTCGGTCGCGAATCCATTCATCATTTGTATCCACCATTTTGGCAAGGTCTTCGTTGGTAAGAACAGGTTCCGGGATGCTCATGCCCCATCCTGTAATATGCGCGTATGGCATGCGTACTCCTTATTGAAAACGGCTGAGAATTAAAGTCGCATTATGGCCGCCAAACCCAAACGAATTGGACATGACGTTTCGCGGCTCCGCTTTGCGCGGCTGGTTCGGGATGTAATCGAGGTCGCACTCGGGGTCCGGGGTCTCGTAGTTGATGGTCGGCGGAAGCACACCGTGGCGGAGCGCGAGAGCCGCGGCGGCGGTCTCGACGGCCCCCGATGCCGCGATGGCGTGCCCGGTCATCGACTTCAGCGC
>JACAEP010000064.1 GCA_013388795.1 Chloroflexota bacterium
AAACGACCCGACAATGCTGGGAACGGTATCCGCGGGGGCATCGGCGCCAAGTGGAGCGGGTTTGCGGCGTGGAAAGCAGCCCGTCAGGGTCAGGGCGAGTAGTAATAACAAGATGGTCAGTCGTTTCATGATTCCTCTGGTTTGCGTAGGGCGCGTTCTATTACGCGCCTGTTTGCGGTAGAGACCGCCAACGACGCGATTTAATTTTCTTCAAGCGTCATCAAAAATGCGATCAAGTCCTGTATCTGTTCTTCGGTCAGAATGTCGCCAAAGTTTTGGATCATCTGTCCGCCGGGGTAGCCGGGGACGATAAAGGCATTCGGCTCAAGGATGGATTGCCGCAGGTATTCCTCGGCAGTCATGCCCGGAATGCGATCTCCGGCGCGGTCGGCAATCCCATAAAAGGACGGACCGATAATGCGCTCATCCTTGACAAGTGAATGACAAATCCGGCATCCTGCATTAACGCCCGAAGTCGTTTCATAATAAAGCTGTTCGCCTGCAGCCGGGTCGGGGATGTGCATATCACGGAAGTTGACCGTCAGCGCCTGGCGCGGCTCGAGCATGATCGTATCGTCGAAAAGAACCTGCTCGAAACTTGCATCCGCCCGGTCATACATTTTGATTGTGACATGGCGCGTTCCGGGAGAGAGAAAGACCTGCTCGAAGATGCGCGCGCCCTGATTGATATGATTATCAATCGCATTGTAGGTTTCATCCAAGAGCAGGCGCCCGTCCACTTCCAGCGTCAGCCGAATCGGCAGGGAAAGGTCAGGCTCAATGGATGGGGGAGGCGGCACATCGCGAAGCGCATATCCGCTGTGGTGGGTCATCTGAATGGCGAGCGAAGCGGAATCCGCGTCGTAGAAGGTTGTGGGTCTATCGCTCCACCAAATTTGAATGCCTGTGACGATTGCCATTACGCCCAGCAACGGCAGGATGAATTTCAAGTGACTGTGATTCGGTTTGAATCTAAACGTATCCGCTTCTTCCTTGACCTGTGACTTGAGCGCGCGACCGAAGTCTGTTGGCGCTGCCCAGGCGGTGTGGACGCGCGGAATGAAATCCGATTTGAGTTTCGGCAGCCTTTCGCCGTTGACGCGGTCATTCAGCCAGGTGTTGCCTTCGCGGTTGGCGCAATCTTCGGGCGGGCAGCCGATGAATTGCACATCGCTTGCGCCCGCTTCGTATGCCTGCGCCGTCAGGTTGGGATTCGCCATGGCAATGCATGTCAACGGAACGATGTGAATAGTTGGGTCGTTGAAATGCGCGCCGACGCCGTGCATGGCATGACGCTCACAAGTGAAGACAACTTTGATATTTTGCTTCCCGGCGACTTGTTCAAGCGTGGTTTTCCACAGCGGGTCGAGCGGAACATCGCCAAACGTCAGGGCGTTATCGGGGCAGGAGCCAATGCACACACCGCAGGAGACGCAAAGATGGGGGTCAATTTCTGCCTGAAATTTTGGGCGCGCGCCATCAGTGCGCGGAATCATTTTGATGGCGAGGTAGGGGCAGTCCCTTTCGCAAAGCGTGCAGCCGTCACAATTGGCTAAATCCACGCGGACGGGTTTCAGCGATTTCGGCTGAGGCATGATCCACGGCAGGGCGCTGACGAGTCCGATGATGAAGAGCAGGACGCTCCAGAACAGGGCTTGAGGTCCGCGCAGGAGGGCGGGTAGGTAGAATAAATAGAATAAGTCAATGGGAGCCTGTGCCGGCAGCTGTGTTTCGTTCAGCGGGGGCAGCATGCCGAGCGGAAAAAGAATCGATGCAAGCAGAAGCACGAAGACGGAGACCACCATCCAGTAGCGCGGCGGCATCCACTTGGCGCGGCTCATGCGCTTGAGGTGAAGCCAGAGAAAGTATGCCGTCAGCGCCGAGAGGCCAAGATGCAGGGCGATGACAATCATCATGAAGACCCAGCCTGTTCCAGCCGCATCGCCGACGAGATAATCCACAATGAAGGTTTGACCCGCTTTGAAATTTCCGAGGATCTTGAAAAGGCTTTGATTCAACAGCGCCGCGCGTTGATCCCAGATCAACCAATAGCCGGTAATTCCGATAAGCCAAACTACGACTGCCATGCCCGCGCCCGTAACCCACGCCAGCCAGCGCGGACCGCGGAAGCGGTCTTGAAAGAAGGTGCGCCACCCATGCAGCAAGCCAAAGATGACCGCCGCATCGGACGCATAGCGGTGCAGGGCGCGGATGACGCGGCTGATCGCGTTCGTTTCCATGTTGGCAACCGCTTTGTAGGATAGGGTGAACCCAAACGGGTAGAACAAGGTCAGGTAGATGCCGGTCAGCAAAATGACGACGAGCAGGAAGACGGTGATCGTGCCGGTGTGATAGAGCGGGTTGAAGCGCGGGTCGCCGATCAGGCGGTTTAGCGGAGACTCAAGGCGCAGGGAAACGCCCTCCAGAAACCGAATCAACTTTCGGCTTGGAGAGTGGAGGCGGGTTTTCCAATCCACGCTGGGGTTGCGCTCAGAGAGGAGGTCTGTCAGTTGTTTTTTGTCAGGAGAAGCGGTCATGGATTTTCAGGCGGCAGACCGCCGACGGAGACAGCGGTCTGCCGTTGGCGGTCCAACGGGCAGCAAGCCCGAAGGTTGCCGCCCGTTTTCAAATTACCAGACTCGGAAGCCGGGCGATGTGAGAGCGATGTTTTTAATCAGGTCAAAAAGCACCGGACCATACACGATTACGATCAACGCAAGCGCGCCATATACCCAGGGAGACCAGCGGTCGAGCCAGATGGGGCCGGAATCCGGATCCTGCATGGATTCGGCGATGGGAACTTCCACTTCGGTTTCGACGCGCTCTTTGTTTGTTGCGGTCTTGTAGATCACCACAAGGTAGATGAGACCGCTGACGAATAAGATGGCGCCGCCCAAGCCAACCTGAAAGAGGCGGCTGTTCCATTCCGCAGGCACATACGGAGCCAGGTTGAGTGGGACGCGGCGCGGCGCGCCGAGCAAACCCAGCACATGCATTGAGTTGGAAAAGACGATCATCCCGACAAACCACACCCAAGCTTGGATGGTCGCCCATTTGGGTTGCCAAAGTTTGCGCCCGGTGAGGTAAGGCACCAGCCAGTAGGAAATGCCGGTGAAACTCAATGTGACGGCGGTTGCCACTGTGAGATGGAAGTGACCGGGTACAAACGCCGTGTTGTGCAAGACGAGGTTGACGTTGTACGAGGCATTCGCCAGCCCGCCGATGCCTCCAAAGAAGAACAGGATACCCGCGAGCAATTGCGAAGCCACCGATGGGTCGCTCCAGTTTAATTTGCCGATCCAACCCAGGGCGCCTTTTCCGCCGTTTTTGCGCGCGCCGTATTCAAGCGAAGCGATGACGGTGAAGGCGGTCATCATGGAGGGGAAGAATACGCCGAAGGTCAGGATGGCGTGGATGAACTTCCAGGCGGGGGGAACGCCGGGGTCAACGTATTGGTGGTGGAAGCCGAGCGGGGTGGAGAGGACAAGGAAGATCCAGAAAGCCAGGCGCGCCAGGGTATCGCTGAACATTTTGCCGCCGCCGGCCTGTTTGGGGAGCATGGCATACCATGAGATGTAAGCGGGCAAAAGCCAGAAATACACAAGCGGGTGGCCCGTGAACCAGAAGTAGGTGCGCGCAAGCTGCGGGTCCACACCTTCGATCAGGCCGAGCGACCAGGGCAGGAGCATGGTAAGAATTTCGACGGCGACGCCGAGCGTGCAGATCTGCCAGAGCAGGACGGTGACCAGCGAGGCAAACGCAATGAACGGGGTGCGCTCGTTCTTGTTTTCCTTGCGCCAATCGGCGTAGGTCATGAACAGACCCCAGCCTTCCACCCAGCTTCCGACCACAACCAACGTTAGACCGACGTAAAACGCCCAGTTGGCTTTAAGGGGCGGGTAGAATGTGAAAAGCACGGTGGCTTCATTGGCAAGGATTGGGATCGCCGCGACGACTACGCCTACAACCATCATCCAGAAACCGACTTTGTTCAAAACCGGGTTCTTGAGCGGGCGTTTCAACCCGAAGATTACGTTGAAGGTCAGGAAGCCCATGATGAAGAAGGTCGTCCACACTAGGGCGTTCAACACACCGTGAACGGTAAGACCCTGATAGTAAGACTTGATGAGCGGCTTGAGGTAAACGTAAAAATCCCAACCGGCATGTTCGAATGCCTGCAACGGACCGAACAGGCTGCCGACCGCAAGCGCAAGCACAGCGACCAGGATGTGCGAACCGATGAATTTCTTTTCAGCGGCGGATACTTGATATTGTTTCATAATGTCTCTCCTTGCATTACGGCGTTACGATGACTGCGCCGTACATCACGCCGTGTCCGGCGCCGCAGAATTCGGTGCAGATGAAGTTATAGGCGCCCGGCTTGTCGAAGGTCACAGTCAGTTTTGAAACCTGCCCGGGAAGGACCATGAAGTTGGCGTTGGTATCCTGAATCTTGAACCCATGCTGGACATCCGGCGAGGTGACGTAGAATGTGACCCGCGAGCCAACAGGAACTGTGATTTCTTTGGGCAGGTATTCCCATTGGGGAACCGCGCGCGCGAGGATGTAGGCGTCGTATTTTCCGGGAGCGATCTCGCGCAGGCCGGGGTTCGACCACGGGCTGTTCGGGTCGGTTGCCACAGTGCCGGGGTCAACGCGCTCTTCGGGCGCGGGCACTTGAATTTCCATCCCAAACGCCGCCACAGCGATGGCGGAGGCAAATACAGCCAGCAGGATGAAACTGAAGATCATCCAGTTCCGCTCATACGAATCGATGTGCATATTTTGCGCGCTCATAGTGTGCCTCCGCGTCCGACAAGGATCATATAGATCGTCCCCCAGATTGCGATCAGTGTGATCACGAAGATCACCAGCACCGTCACAGTGCCGGTCGGGCGAAATTCATTGTCTTCTTTATCTTTTTTCGCCATGGTACATTCTCCTTTTGAGTAATGAAATGAGGATGATTGCCGCCTGTGGGCGGCTCCGCAAATTGCGGGTGGGAAATGGAACTGAGGTTGCTGTAGCGGGTCCACCTCTTTATTGCCTGAGTATGTACTTCAAATCATCGGCGATCTCATCTGCGGTCACGCCAAATGGAAATACCAGTTTTAGAAACCCCTCGCGGTCGAGGACGAGCAGGGTAGCCGTATGATCAATCAGATACCCGGTTGCGCTGCTGCCTTCTGTCTTTTGGTAATAGATGCCGTATAACGAGGCGGCTTCGTCCAATTGCTCCTGTGAGCCGGTCACGCCGATAAAGGACGGGTGGAAGCGCTGCATGTACTCTGCCAGTTTTTCGGGCGTGTCGCGTTCCGGGTCGAGCGAGACCATGATAAGCTGCACCTCATCCGCCTTTTCGCCCATATCGCGCAGCGCCTGCGCCACATTGCCGAGGGTTCCGGGGCAGATATCGGGGCAGAAGGTATAGCCAAAATAAAGAAGCACAATCTTGCCCCGAAAGTCGCTTGGAGATACATCGCCTTGCGCGCCGGTCAGGGTGAAATCGAATGATCTCTCCGGCGACTGGATGACCGTGCCATGAAAGGTGTGCGGGCGCAAGAAATACATTCCCGCCGCAAGTCCGGCGATGGCTGCAAAAACCGAAAGAAAAACTTTTATTCTCATATCGGTTGGTCTATCTTCTTTCTGTATTCCGTTCTTATGGCGCATAGCAAAGGAACAAATGCGCGGCTTCGTATGCCAGTTTTGTTGAGCCTTTGCTGTTTTTCACTTCATCGGCCAAAACGCCGAGGTGGCGCAGGATGCGATCCGCGTCGGAGACTTCGGTGGCGTAGCGGTATTCTGCGCGGATGACGCCCCAGCCATCCACAAGGACGTAGCCGGGGTCGAATCTAATGCTCCCATCACCTATGTTTTCGTAATACGTCTCGAACCCCGCGCCGACGATGGTCTTCAATAAATCTTTATTTGTTGTGGTGACGAACTTCCAATGATTGAAATCCGCGCCGATCGATTCGCCGTAGGCTTTCAGAACCTCTGTTGTGTCGCGGTCGGGGTCGAGAGAGATGGTGATGAATGTCACCGGGATGCCGCCGAGGTCCACTTCCCCCAGGCGGGATTGAATCTCCTGCATCGTTTCTGCCATGTTGTAGCAGGGCGCAGGGCATTGTGTGTATGTGAAGGAGTAAAGGGCAAACTGCCCGCGCAAGGTTTCGCTGGTGAGGGGCTGACCGTCCTGGTCGGTGAATTGATAAGCGGGGGCAATTCTCATGCGCGGCAAAACCTGTATGGGCTGGAAAACCTTGAAAGCAAAGGCGGCAAGAATGAGAAGCGCGGCAAAGACGTAAATGGCGTTGAGGAAGGTTTTGCTCATGGGGGATTGTTTTCGGCGAAGAGAAAAGTTCAGGCGTTTGAAACCACTTCGAGCGGGATTGAGGCGGAGGGAGTGAGCGCCGCTTCAATACGCTTGGCGTCGCCCGCCAGTTGTTGAAAATCAATGCGCGACATCTCATCCCGGATCAGGTCATTGATGCGCTTCCATTGGCAGCTGACCGGGCATTTTTGCTCGAAGGGGCAATCGCCTTGTTTGAGAATGCAATCGGAGATGACCAGTTCACCCTCAAACCATTCGGCAATTTCCAACAGGTTGATTTCGCCGGGCTGGCGGGCAAGGCTGATGCCGCCGTCGCGCCCCGGCTGGGTTTTGATGAAACCGCCGCCTGCAAGTTCCGCCACAATGCGTTGAAGCAGAGCGGGGGGAATGAGCATCTCGCGCCCGATCTCGGCGGTGGAGATGCGCGCGCCCGCCGGTCGTTTGGCGAGCGAAAGAATCACACGGACGGCATAATCGGTTTGGCGGTTTACACGGAACATATTCTTGGTTTGAACATTGACTCTGGGTGTCAACATTTATAGGCATTGTAAGGATTTCAGTCCTTCTTTTGACGTGTTATTTGTCACAAGGTTGCAAGATAAATGTTATATGTTGTTATATGCCATGAGAAGTATTTTTGATGAAACGTATCTGTTTTATCTGAATATGATTGGCGTACATTCCCAACAACGGGAGATGTTGGAGTCTGATAACCGGATGATATAATCCGTAAAAATCAACCCAGAGGTACTCATGATTGATCCTGTAATCTTTAGTTTCAAATTGTTCAATTTGCAGGTGGAACTCACCTGGTATGGATTGATTGTCATGTCGAGCGTGCTGATTGGCGGCTGGCTGGCGGAGAAGGAAGTCCGCCGCCGCGGCGAGAACGGCGAAGCCCTGATTGACGCAATGGTCTGGGCGGTCGTTGCTGGCATCATCGGCGCGCGCCTGTGGTACGTGGTCAACGCCATCATCGGCGGCAACCGCTCCTACATCGAAGACCCCATATCCATCATCCGTCCGCCCATTGCGGGCTTGCACATTTTTGGCGGTCTGCTCTTCGGCGCCATAGTTTTGATCGGCTACTTGAAGAACAATGGTTACGACGTCTGGCTCTTTCTCGATTCAGTCGCACCTGTGGTTCTGGTCGGTCAGGCAATTGGGCGGCTTGGTAACTTCATCAACCAGGAACTTTATGGCCCGCCGACCAACCTTCCGTGGGGCATCTCCATCCCGGCGGACCACCGCCTGCCCGCATTCGCCGACCTTTCGACCTATCCCGTCGAGACCACGCGCTTCCATCCCACCTTTGCGTATGAAATGATTTTGAACGTCCTCGCCTACCTGTTCATCCTTTGGTATTCGCGCCAAAACGAAAGGGAACTCAAACCCGGAGCGGTCTTCAGCCTGTGGCTGATCTTTGCCGGGTTCAACCGCGTC
>JACAEP010000338.1 GCA_013388795.1 Chloroflexota bacterium
CAGAGCGAGAAGAGAAATAGTTTATTGGTAATTGGTAATTGATAAGTGGCTGATTGACGTTCATCCGCAAGCATAGCAATACATAGCCAGGCAGGAATGGCTTGGTTGAACACCCAAAATAATTGCGTGGTGAATGATGAGTATTGCAAATTTCCTGCCCAGGTTTCGAGGTGGGTGATGGGCGGGAGAATGGTCGGATACTCTTGCGGGAAGAAGAGCGTGCCGAGGATGTCGAGTCCGCTGAAGAGGATGAGGAGTAGCGCCGCTTTGAGGTTGGAGGTTTTTAGGAAGTTACCGAGATGATGCGTAACGAGTAACAAGCCGAGGAGTGACCAGGTGAAGAGAGCGAAGTTGGCAATCTGCCAGTTGGTGACTTTTGCGATGAGCGCCGAAGGCAACCAGAAGCCGACGTAGTAGACGAGCATTTTGACCGGTCCGCTTTCGGGTTGGGCGTAGGTGACGGGCCAGTTGAAATTCATCAAGTCGCGGAAGACGACATTGCGCCAATTATGGTCCCAGTTTTGGAAGGCGTAGCCGCCGATTCCGGATGTTAGTAACCAGAGAGCAGTAAGCAGTAGCCAGTAAACAGTGGATGCTGAATAGTGAATAGTGAATAGTGAGTAGTGAATAGTGGATAGTGAGTAGTGAGTAGTAGACGATTGTTTGAGGAGTTGCCAGAGAGTAAAGAGCAGAATTAAGGCAAGTGGGATGGCGATGGTGAGACGAACCCAGCCGAAGAGGAAGAGGATGAAGGGGAGGGCGAGATAGAGAATGGAGAGTTGGTGGGCTGATTTCATGTTTAAACCGCGGACGACGGACGGCAGACAATGGTCTGTGGTTGGCGATTTGCCGTCCATTCTCTATCGTCGTTCGTAAATGATGTAATCTTCACGTTCCATTGTAACGGAATAATTCTGGCTCAGAAACTCGCGCAGTTCGGGGAAGTCTCTGCTGGTGTCTTCGCCGGAGACCCAGGGTTTGTCTATGGCGGTGACTTCGATGATGAAGCGCGGTTTGGATTCTTGCAGTTGAGTCATGAAGTCTGCGCGCAAGGATTGGATGTAGGGATTGGATACGTGGTGATAGAAATAAAAATCGAAGACATACGAAGTGGCGATGGGTGCGCGATTTTCCAGCATGGCGAGCAGGGAGCCGCCGGTCCAGTCTAGCGGTTGGACTTGGTCGCCGGGTTCGAGATTTTTTTCGAGGAAGGTTGAAATCTGCGCGGCGCGGTCTGCGGCGATGGCGATGTCTTTGCCTTGGAGTTGGCGGAGGAAGGTTTGGGAGGGGCGGACGGTTGCGAGTGTAACGAGTAACAAGGCGATGATTGAAAAGGTCGAAAGTCGAAGGTCGAAGGTCGTGACGTTTGACGTTTGGCCTTCGACGTTTAGTGCAAGCGATGCAACAAGAATAATGGCATAAAGAAAAGGAATGTAGTGATAGGGGAAGAACTGTCCGGTGAGGGCGGGGTAGAGGGCGTAGATGAAAGCAAGGCTGGCAAGGAGATAGGTTTGACGATTGCGATTGAGGTAGATGCCAAATGCGGCGGGAATGAGCCAGAGTCCGGTTCCACCGAGACGCCAGAGTTGATTCAGTACATAAGCCGTTCGCTGCGCTGACGGGGTGACTGCCATTTCGCCGTTGATCTGGGTGTAGAGCGGAACGTAGTTGAGGATGATGTCAATCAAAGGGAATAGGGAATGGGTAATGGCTAAGTAAAGAGTGATGAGTGAAATGGGAATTGCAAAGCCGATGGCGGTGGGGAGGATAATCTGCTTGGCAAACGATGGCAGAGAAAACTCACGGCGTTGTCTTAAGTCTGCAATGTCAAAGAGCAGGAAGGGGAGGAGTCCGAGCGCGGCGTGAGGTTTGAGGGTGGAGGCAAGCCCATAGAGGAGACCGAGGCTGAGGCGTTTGCGAATGGTCAGTGAGTCGGTCGCGCCGATCCAAATGGAAATAGAGGTGAAGATAAGGATGAGGTATTCGCGTTGCAGGGAGAGTGCGGGACCGCCTTCGAGATATTTGAGCGCGAAGAGGATGGGCGCGGCGAGGGCTGCACTAGTGCCGAAGTGTTTTCGCATTGCGAAGTAGGTGATGGTGGAGATGGCGGCGAGGATGACGAGGTCAAGGATGCGAATGCGAAGCGGACCGAAGTTGCTGAGGATGCCGAGGATGTAGTAGGCGAAAAAACTTCCGGGCATTTGGAAGTCGAAGAAGTCTTTGTAGGGGATGTGCCCGTTTTGCATGAGGAAGGCTTCGTAGAAGAGCGGGGCTTCGTCGTGCGTGATGGGCCATTGAAGCGAGAATGCCGCCTGTGCGATGAGCAAGGCGGCAAACAGAATGAGGAAGAAGGTTGTGATGCGTTGAAGATTATTTGACATCTTCTCCGAGGTCCATTTCGGTGGTGGAGACGACCGTGCGCGTGATGGGGTTGACCCTGGCGATGAAGTTCTTTTCGTTGACGTTGTAGATGATGAAGAAGTTGGACGGGTCTTTGTAATATTGCGATTGAATGACATCCACGTTTTGAATCAGCTCGGTGTAATTGCTGCCGCTGACATCGGAAATGCCAATGGTGAGTTTATCGCGGTAGTCGAAGAACCCGTCGGCGTTGGTATCGGCTTTGATGATGTTGAAGATCCAAAATTCGATGGGAGGCGCAGGTTTTGTCGGGTCATTGGGGTCGTAAACTGGCTGCGGAAACCCGGCCGTTTGAAGGATAACGGAATTATTGTCGGGCAACAGGCGGTGATATTCTTCGGTTTGGGCGTTGAAGAAAACGTAGTTGTAGGTGGCATAAGAAGAATAGCTGGAGTAGCCGCTGTTGTTAATCCACTCGAAGGGATTGAGGCTGGAGTCGCGGGTCACTTCGATGGGGACAATGCCTGCCATAAGGTAATCTGTTCCGGCAATGGGCGTGAATGAGGAGAGAGTCTTTTCGACGGGTGCGGGCGCAGCGGGCTCCTCCACGCTTGGGGCGGAACTCTGCGGGATGATATTGCGGCTGCAAGCAAAGGTTGAGAAGGAGATAACAAGAACGAGTAGCGGGATGAAAAAACGTTTCATGACAACCTCAGTTTATTTGTAGATGACGCGAAAGCGTTCACATATTAACGGCATGTCTTCTGAAAAGTTCCCGCCGATGGCGGCGAGGGTACGCGTGAAGAAATGTTTGTGCCCTGCGCGCCAGCTTTCGAGAGATAGGTCGTCTTCACCTTCAGCGCGGGCGAAGTCTGCATCCACTTCGTTGTATTTGCGGAGGGTCACTTCGATGGTTTCGACAACGCACATCGGTTCATTGCGCCCATCGAGCACGAGCCAGAGCGTGCCGACTTGCGGAATGGGTTCGCCTTCGGCTTCGTAATTCCATACGGCAGAGCAGGTGGCAGATTTAACCCCGCTTAAGACGAGGCTGCCGAGTTCATCGGCAAGGGCGGGGTTATCCCCAAAAGGTTCGGCAATATAGGGCTTGCCGCGATGTTCGGGATGAGCGACAAGAAATTGCTCCCAATAGGTTTCAATTTGCGAGTCGGTCACTCGATAAACTCCCCGCCAATAACTTCCTGTTCGATCATTTTTCGGTCGGCGTTGAATTTGAAATTGGCTTCCATGCGTTGGAAGCACCTGTTTTCACCGATCAGCGCTTTGCGGGCGTAGAACACGTCGCCGCCTGTTTCGTATTCCACGCTCAGGTCGTTGTCGAGGTCAATGCGCCCGGTGATGGTCTCACCGCAGCGTTTGCATTTGACGGTGAAGGTGTAGTATTCTTTTTTGTAGACAGGGCGGGGCGCAAAAAGTTTTTTGAGAAAGTTCATTGGAAACTCCACTTTCTTAAAACGTCCATTGCCTTGAGATGGGTCAAGTCTAATTGCAGGGGCGTGATGGAAACATAGCCCGCTTTGATCGCGCCAAAATCCGTGCCGGGTTCATCCACGCCGGTGGGGGCTTCGCCGCCGATCCAGTAATACGGTTTACCGCGCGGGTCACTGCGCACATCAAGCGCATCGCGGTACACGCGCAAGCCTTGTCTCGTAATCATGTAGCCTTTGAGTTCGGCTTCAGGCAGATAGGGGACATTGACATTCAAGACGACGCCTTCGGGCAAGCCATCTGCAATAACTTGTTCGACGACGCGCCTCGCGACTCCGGCGGCAGTTGAGTAGTCGAGTGGACCTTTGTGCCCCTCGGGCGAATCCAACGACACGGCTACGCCGCGCACACCCGCAATGACGGCTTCCATCGCGGCGGTGACCGTGCCAGAGTAGGTCACATCATGCCCAACATTGGCATTTGGATTAATCCCAGAGACGACGATGTCAATCGGGTCTTCGATCAGTCCGAGCAATGGCAGCGCCACACAATCCGACGGCGCGCCATCCGAAGCGAAAGCAGAAGTGCCGTCTGCGAGAGTCACTTCTTTGACGCGCAGAGGTCGTTCCATTGTCTTGACATGTCCAGAGGCAGACCAGTTCTTGTCTGGCGCAAAGACGGTCACTTTGCCGAGTTTGCGCATTTCCTGCGCGAGTGCGAGCAGTCCGGGGGCGGTTACGCCGTCGTCGTTGGTTAC
>JACAEP010000158.1 GCA_013388795.1 Chloroflexota bacterium
GATAAACACACCACCAGGCTTTTTATTGAGCATGTATTTCCTTTTTTGAAACTCCCCATTGTCTGTGATGCGGATGGATTGCGGCATCTCGCCGCAATCCCGGACTGGCATAAAAAGTTGATGGATACAGCCGTGCTGACCCCACATCCGGGTGAAATGTCTGCGTTGACGGGGGCGTCTGTGGCGGAGATTCAGTCGAATCGGCAGGAGTTTGCCGGGAAGTACGCCAAAGAATGGCGGCATGTAGTGGTGTTGAAAGGCGCATTTACTATAATTGCTGCGCCAGATGGGCGTCAGACCATCATTCCAGTTGCCACGTCTGCGCTTGCCCGCGCCGGGACAGGGGATGTGCTTGCCGGGCTGATTGTGGGTCTGCTGGCTCAGGGCGTATCGGCCTATGAAGCCGCTGTTGCTGGCGCGTACATCCATGCGCAAGCCGGTCTGCGTGCCGCCGATTTATTAGGCGCAACTGCGTCTGTCCTTGCGCGCGATGTGCTTGCCTCCATTTCCGAGATTCTGACAGAATTAAGATAGAGCAAAAAAAGAGACTTTCCAGAGGAAAGTCTCTTTGCTATTCCCTGCTTGTCACCCTCTCACTTAGCCCTTCAAGAAATCTTCCAATGCCGACTTGCTGATGCGATAGGCATTGCCAAGTTTCTTTGCCTTGAGGTCACCAGCCTCGATGGCAGCTTTCACATCTTCTTCGGATACTCGTAAGATCGTTGCTGCTTCTGCAGGGGTCATCACGTCGGGCATACCGCCTGCTGCAGCCGCGCCGGACGCTTGTTGTTGAGGCTGGGCCTGTTGTTGCGAACCTTGCAACGCCTGACCCATGATATTACCAATGCCCAACCCTGCGCCAATACCAGCCGTGAGGCCTGCGCCGCCATTGGCATTGTTCGCCGCTTCGCGCATCGCATCGGCCGCCTGCAACTGGGCGTAGATGGCCGGGTCGAGCAAACCAGCATCGCGCAGTTCCTGCGCCGACTTGGTGCTTGGCTTGAGGTTGCCAATATAAAAGGTCTTGAGCGTCAGACCAATGGCTTCAAAATCTGCCTGCCCCTTCGCACGAACCGCCGCGCCAAGTTCTTCGTTCATGCCGCTGATCTTGGCGGCCAGGCTCTGGGTGGTCTGGCTGAATTCACCCAGTACATCGGTCAACTTGGAGACCAGCATCGTCTTGAGGCGTTCTTCGATCTCAGAGGTTCGGTATGATCCTGTGGCGCCGACAATTTGGGTCACGAACTGCTGCGGATCTTTTACTTGAAAGGAAAAGGTGCCAAAGCCCTGAATGAAAAGATATCCAAGACCTTTTCCTGGAGTTTCGACAAGTATGGGTTGAGAAGTCCCCCATTTCTTGTTCGCAAATTCCTTCTTCGAGACAAAATACACTTCTGCTGGGAAGGGGGTGCGGTCATTGAACGCCTTGCCAATCCAATCAATCAACATTGGGATGTTTGCCGTGGCAATGGTGTGACGTCCCGCCTTGAAAACATCCAGCGCATTGCCATCACGGAAGAAGACAGCTGTCTGACTTTCGCGTACAATCACCTGCGAGCCAATCCGGAAATCGCCAATGCCTTCCTCTGGAAAGCGATGCACGATCTCATCGTTCATTTCATTGGGGTATTCAATGACATCAAAAATTCTAGCCATGATTTTTCTCCTTTGGGTTAACAACAAATGGATTATAGTCCAACTGACTTATCGGTCAAGAACCGTTTTTCCTATCCATGTACGAAAAAACCGGCAGTTCGTTTCAGCCTACTCGCTCATTTTTTTACCCGTCCCCTTGTCTCGTACCATCAAGACTTCTGCCAAAATGCTCACAGCAATCTCTTCCGGTGTCTCTGCCTGCAGTTCCAACCCGATGGGTGAGTGTACCTTTGCGATTCGATCGTCTCGAAGCCCTTTTTCCTTTAGCGCTTTGACCGTCGTTGCCCATCTTCTCTTTGAACCGATTACGCCGATATACGCCGCCTCGCTTTCAAGCAAAGACGGCAAACCGTTCGCATCCACATTCGACCCGCGGCTGGTTACTACCAAATATGTTCGATTCGTGATCTTGAGCGACTCTGCCAGTTTCTCCATGCCCACGGGGTAATATTCATCAGCGCCGGGGGTCGCTTCGGGGGTGCAAAATTCTGCCCGGTCATCACTGACCGCCACCCGGAATCCCAGCCACTTTGCTAAATGGACAACAGCTTTGCCAACATGACCTGCGCCGATCACAACCAGCATTGGGGGTGGAAGAATGGGTTCCACGAACACCTCCACCTGTCCGCCGCACACGCCTGGGTCGCCGCGTGAAGGATCAGACATTGTATAAAAAAGCGTCTGTGCTTTCCCCGTACCTATGGCATCCACAGCCGCTTTGATCACGCGGTTTTCCAATTCGCCGCCGCCGACTGTTCCGATAAACCGGCTGTCTGGGTATACCAGCATCTTGCTGCCCACATGCCGCGGGGTGGAGCCCTCACTCTTCACCACAGTGCAAAGTGCGGCAGATTGGTTGTTCTTTTCTAACTCAACTAGAGCGCGGTAAATTAACGTCATGATAAGCAATAAGACCTGGCAGGTTTATCAAGCCTGTCAGGTCTGGTGGTTATTTTATTTTTCCCAACGCCTTCAAAACGCGTTCTGGCGTGAATGGGAATTCGTTGAGCCACACGCCTATTGCATCATGGATGGCGGCGGCAATGGCGGGCGCTACAGGGAGATATGGAAGTTCTCCCACTCCGCGCGCGCCCCAAGGTCCGTTCGGGTCTGGCGCTTCCACAAGTACAGACTCCACTTTTTCGGGAATATCCCAGATAGTGGGGATTAAGTATGTGCTGAGTTGATCGGTCATTACCTGACCATTGCGAGTCTTGTATTCCTCCAGGACGGCGTATCCGTGCGCCTGAACGACCGCTCCTTCGATCTGCCCTATTACCAGATCGGGGTTAATGGCTTTGCCGACATCATCTGCCGAGACAACGCGTTTTACGCGCACGTGCCCGGTTTCGGTATCTACTTCCACGTCAATCGCTTGTGCCACATAGGCATACTGGAAGTTTGGCGTCGAGTAACCGGTTTCCTTGTCCATGGGAGTGGTTGGCGGGGCGAAGTATTCGAATTCCGCAATGGCAGGGCGTTCTTCTGCTCTCCATTTTTCGAGCGCCCTTTCTGCGGCTCCTTTCACGGAATTTCCCGCCATGAAGGTCAGCCGCGATGCTGACGCTGAACCCGGGTTGCCTTGCGTCGCTGAATCCGGTGTTCGCAGTTCGATCAGGTTGGTTGGGATACCCAACGCTTCTGCGGCGATTTGAGTCATGGCGGTCTGAAACCCTTGTCCCACTTCGGCGCCGGCGTGGTGCAACACGACACGCTCAATATTGCTGCTGCCGAAAATTTCCACCTTTGCCCAGCAGTTTTCTTTGTATCCAAATGAAAAGCCTACATTTTTGAACCCAGTGGCGAACCCGCGCCCGCGTACTCTATGCGTTTTTTTTGAGGCGGGTTTACGCTTCCAATTTACTTTTTTCCATTTACAGGCATCGCGCGCCGCCTCGATGCATTCCTTTATGCTGACAGGATTGGGCGCGGGGGTGCCAACGCCCATCGTATCCCCATTCTTGAGCGCGTTCTTCAAGCGGAACTCAACCGGGTCCATGCGCAGTTTTTCCGCTAACTTGTTCATTTGGCTTTCTGCCATGAACAAGGCTTGCGGCGCGCCAAACCCGCGGAAGGCCGCTCCCGGAACATTATTGGTGTACACGCCATAAACATCGGTTTTGATGTTCGGTACAAAATAGGGTCCGCTGGAGGTAATGGCGGCATTGCCAAGCACTTTGTTGGTGGTGTACATGTATGCGCCGCCGTCGCCAATGATTTCATTTTCAATGGCAACCAACTTGCCGTCTCGGGTTGCTCCCCATTTTGCGCGCAGAAGAACAGCATGACGTTTTCCATGCCCAATAATTGACTCGCGACGCGACCAGATGATCTTCACGGGTTGCTTTAATTTCATCGCTGCCAATGCCAGAACGATTTGCACAGAAAGGTCTTCACGTCCGCCAAATGCGCCGCCAATGGCAGGGTAGATGATGCGCACCTGTTCATCCGGCACGCCCAAAGCATGCGCTACCGATTTGCGATCAGCATGAGTCCATTGACCGGCGCTCTCGACCACGATGCGCCCTTCTGCGTCGATGTAGGCAAGCCCCGCCTCCGGCTGGAGGTAGGCATGTTCCTGCACCGGGGTATGGTACTCGCCTTCAACGATCGCGTCCGCTTTGGCAAAGCCTTCGTCCACGTTGCCTTTGCGGATCTTGTAATGGACGCAAACGTTGGTGTTGCCCCGGTCTGGGTGTAAGATTGGCGCTTCGGGCTGCATGGCAGTGATCGGGTCGAGCAGAGGCGGAAGGTCTTCATAGTCCACTTCGATCATTTTGATGGCTGCAGCGGCTTGGGCTTCTGTCTCTGCGACGATGGCAGCGACTTGATCTCCTACGAACCGCACAATGTCTGTGTATGGCTTGCTTGCGCCGGGTCCGCAGAGTACGGGCTGATCGGGAATTTGCAGCCCGTATTCGTTGACGGGCACATCTTTGGCAGTGTAAATCGCAACCACGCCGGGAGCGGCAAGGGCTTTGGCGAGTTGGATATTGCGTACCCGCGCATGGGGGCGTTCTGCCATGACTGTTTTCATGAAGAGCATTCCCGGCATGTGTAAGTCGCCGGAGTATTTGGTTTCTCCGCTGACTTTGCCTTGTGCGTCAACGCGGGGATGCGGCGTTCCTACTATTGTGGTGGGCATAGAGGGTTATCGTTTGTAGGGTTTGGCTTTGATTTTGGGCGGGGGGGCATCCAACGGGCTGTATCGTGAAGGTCCAATCATACCGTATACAATGGCATACAGCATGGAGAGAACGCCGCTTAACAAGATCATGTAAATAAAACTAACCGCCGCGTAAGCGTAGAAGTGGCGAATCGCAATGATGGGGCTGAGCAGGAGCATCATTCCGCTGGATTTATAGAAAACATCTGGAAAACGCGGTGTGCCCAGTAGTTGATATGGGATTGGCCAGCCGTTGTTCAACCCATAATTGACCGTTTCGTATGCCAGCGCAATGGACATGGCGGGAATGATGATCATCATCAAACAGCCAATGCCGCGCCAGAGGTAGTGCGGCTGCTTGCTGCGTTCTTTGGGGGTTTTTACGGAGGAACTTCGATATTTGCTCATGAATACCTCTCAGGTTGTCTCTTTGGCGGCGTCTTGAATGGCTTTTACGATCTTGTAATACCCCGTACACCGGCAGAGATTGCCGGTTATGGCTTGTTCAATCTCGTGGCGGGAAGGGTTGTTTTTTTCTTCAAGTAATTTTGCGCCAGACATGATAAAGCCGGGGATGCAATACCCACATTGCACTGCGCCGTGTTCTATAAATTTTTCCTGCACCGGATGGAGTGTTTCGCCGTCTGCCAGGCCTTCTACTGTGACGATGTTTGCTCCATGGGCCCGCGGAGCCGGAACCAGGCAGGACATGACTGCCTGTCCATCAAGGAAGACAGTACAGGCGCCACATTCACCTTCTGCGCAACCTTCTTTTGTGCCGGTTAGCAAGCCTTCTTCACGCAGGAGGCGCAGCAGAGTTTTGTTGTACCCGCTTTGGAAGGTAACTTGCCTGCCATTGATCGTGGTTTCGATGGGGGCGGCGGGGAATATTCCTGCGCTGGGATGCGGGTCGGCCGCAACCTTGGCGCTGACCAGCCGGATGGGCTTTTTGGGCATGCCAGCCTGTTCTTTTCCATCACGGATGGCGGTCAGTCCGCGCCGGGTGATGACACGCACCATTTCGCGGCGATACTTTGCGGAGCCGCGCACATCGTCTATCGGTTTGGCAGATTTCATGGCCAATTCTGCGGCGGCGGCAATATTTTTGTCGTTGAGTTTTTTGCCTGCAAGGAATTTTTCTGCCTTGGGGGCATGGGTGATGATGGGAGTTACCGCTCCCAGCGTAATGGAAGCAGATTTAACGGTATCCCCTTTGAGGTCCAGGATGATCGCGGTGTTGACGAGCGAGATGGCTTGGGCGCGGCGTAATGCCAATTTGATGAATGTTCCGCGCTGGGTCTTGGTCATTGCCGGGAAGAAAACATCCACCAGCATTTCATCGGGTTCCATCGCCGTTTTGCGGACGCCGAGATAGAATTTCTTCAATGGAATAACACGGGTCTTTTTTACGGAAGCCAATGTGACCTTTGCGCCAAGCGCCATCAAGGGGGCGATGGTATCGTTGGCAGGGGAGCCTGTAATGAGGTTGCCTGCAATTGTGCCACGGTTACGAATTTGTGGAGCGCCGACCTCCCATGCTGCGCGCGCAAGCGGATATGCCCGTGAGCGGATGATCCTGGAAGATGCGCAATCGTTGTGGGTCACCAGGGCGCCGAGACGAATTACATTATCTTTATTGATGCTGATTTGTTGGAGTTGTGAAATGCGGCTGATGTCGATGAGCGTGTCCACGTTTTTACGGATGCCGCGCTCGAGTTCGAGGATCAAGTCGGTGCCGCCGGCAATAACACGGGCGCTTTCGCGCTTCTCGGCAAGGATATGAAGCGCTTCATCGATGGATGTTGCGTTTATGTAGTTGTGCCACATATTAATATCCGTAGAGGCGGGATACGCTCCCGCCTCTACATTCGTTTAACGGCTTCCTGTTACGACCTCGGAGCGGCGCTCGAATGTTTCCACGGCGAGGCGCGCCAGACTGGTAATATTACGGATGGAAGCAGGGAGGGCGGCTTCGTCGCCCAGGCTGGCTTCCACATTATCCAGCGCGCTCTTCACCTGATCCGCAAGATCAAAGAAGGCGGCATCAAACTGATAAATCGCTTCAAGTTCCTTTTCATTGATCTTGACTGCGTCGAAAAGCCCGGAATAACCGCGTGAGGCCGTGCTGATCTTGTCAATGAAGGTGCGCAAGGCAAGCGATGCTTTTTCCATGTCATCCACATACTGTAACATGCCTGCGCTGACCATCTCTGCCTGCAAGTTCGACGCGCGTGACCACTGTTCTTCAAAGCGGCGCGCTACGGTCTCGCGCAGAAGTTTATCCGCATCGCGGCGGTTCTGGCGTTCGACATAACCGCTGAAACCGGGGATGAACGAAATCAACTTCTTAAACGGGTCTACTTGACTGCTAACTTTTTCAAAAAAATCGCTCATGGGAGCCTCCTGCCAGAATATACGCGCAAGCCAAAATTTTGTTTCGTATCCAAAAACCCAGTGAAAAATGAAAATTGTCTGTTTTTATGCCTGGGCGCGACACTCATTCATTATATCGTTTAATTCCAGTTATAATCAAGAATTGTTAATTTCTGTTGTTGACCATATTTTAGGTAATGCATTCACCGGCTGTGTAGCATTGCCTGCAATATCTAAGGAGTAAAACCATGACCACCAATATTCAATCCCTTCTGGGAAACCAGGCGGAATTTCTGCTTGGATTCAATTCCCCCAAAATCCCGAAGGAACGCCTCCATCTCCCCGGTCCTGATTTTGTGGATCGTATTTTTGTCCACTCTGACAGAAACCCCCGCGTGTTGAACAACCTTTCCTGGATCTACAATTCAGGGCGCCTTGCCGGGACCGGTTATCTTTCCATCTTGCCTGTGGACCAGGGCATTGAGCACTCTGGCGGCGCGAGTTTCGCCAAGAATCCCGATTACTTCGACCCTGAGAACATTGTCAAACTCGGTATTGAGGGTGGTTGTAATGCTGTCGCCTCGACATTCGGGGCGCTGGGTATGATGTCCCGCAAATATGCGCACAAAATCCCTTTTGTTGTCAAGATCAACCACAATGAACTGTTAACGTATCCCAACAGCCATGAGCAAATTCTTTTTGGCACCGTGGAACAAGCGTACGACATGGGCGCGGCAGCAATCGGCGCAACCATCTACTTTGGATCGGACGACTCGCATCGTGAAATCGTCGAGATCGCGGAAGCCTTTGCGTATGCCCATCAACTTGGCATGGCGACCATTCTGTGGTGCTATATCCGTAACCCGGCCTTCAAGAAGGACAAGGATTATCATATCTCTGCCGATCTAACCGGGCAGGCCAATCATCTCGGCGTGACCATCGAAGCGGACATCATCAAACAGAAATTGCCGGAAAACAACGGCGGATATCTTGCGCTGAACACGGGCGACAGTTCTTACGGCAAATTGGACAAACGCATGTATAGTGATCTTTCTAGCGACCACCCGATTGACCTGTGCCGTTATCAAGTGGCAAATTGTTATATGGGTCGCGCTGGTCTAATCAACAGCGGTGGCGCTTCTGGCGAGAATGATTTTGCCGAAGCGGCGGCGACGGCAGTTATCAACAAGCGTGCAGGCGGCCAAGGTCTTATTTCTGGACGCAAAGCCTTCCAACGCCCAATGGCGGAAGGTGTGAAGATCCTGAATACGATCCAAGATGTGTACCTGGACAAGAGCATCACGATTGCTTGATACCTAATGCCGCGATCCGAACAGGGTGTAACGCACGATAGATACATGCTCATTCCCCGCACGGCAATTTTTGTCCGTCGCGGGGATGAGTATTTATTGTTAAAAGGTTCTCCCTCGAAGCGATTGTGGGCAGGCAAATATAATGGCTTGGGCGGGCACGTGGATAGGGGCGAAGATGTTGTTTCTTCTGCGCAGCGTGAACTCTTGGAGGAAGCTGGCATTACCGCCGATTTATGGCTGGCTGGGACGCTGATTGTTGACGCTGGCGATGTTGGAATCGGATTGTTCTTGATCGTGGGGGAGAACCCTCAAGGCGAATTGAAAGGCTCGCAGGAAGGCGACCCGGAATGGGTTCGTTATGAGGCGTTGGGTCAACTTCCCGTTGTTGAAGACCTGCCGATCTTGCTTGAGCGCATTCATGGTATGCGGCGAGGGGATCCGCCTTTTTTTGCGCGGTCGTATTATGCAGATGAAGGTTTGCGGGTGGTATTTTCTTAATGCCACTTCAAGAGTGAAACCGTGAAGGTGCTGCCCTTGCCGGGGCTGCTGTCAATATCGAGGGCGCCGCGGTGCTGTTGAATGACCTGCCGCGTAATGGAAAGCCCAATGCCCAAGCCGTCGTAGAGGTCTTCGCCGCTTTTTTCCAGATGGAAAAAACGGTCGAAAATGCGCGGGCGAATTTGCGGATCGATGCCGATGCCATAGTCGGTGATACTGAGGCTGACATGGTTGCCGAGGTCGGCGAAGCGGATATCCACAGCCCCGCCTGTTCGGCTGAATTTAATCGCATTGTCCACCAAGCCAGCGATGGCGCGTTCCAGCGAAGACTCATCGCCTTGTATGGTTGGTAAGTTTGAAAGGGTGTGGAGATTGATGGACACGTTGCGCGCTTTTGCCTTGCTCTTGTATTTATCGGCTATTTGTTCAACCAGTGTTTGTAAATTCACAGGTTGAAAATCCCGCAAAACCAGGTCTTGTTCTTGCAAAAACAGCAGGTCGTTGGTTAGGTTGACGATCTGATCCACGTTTCGACTGACAATTTCAATGGTGGATTGAAGTTGTTCTCCACTCAACACGCCTTTTTTTAGCGTGTGTAAATACCCGCTGGCAACCATTAAGGGGGTGCGCAGTTCGTGCGCGATGTTGGTGAGAAACTCGTTGCGCGCCAGATCCTGTTCGGCAAGTTTTTGATAGGCGTCCGCCAGTTCCCGCGCGCGCAGGCGTAAATCTTCGATGGCAAGTTGGTCGTTCGCTCTTAACCGGTTGCTGATTTCTGCGACCATGGCAGTTGCCACGCTGGGGCTGTGTTTCAGTACGCGGTCAAAGCCGTCTTTGCTTAACTCCAGCACCACGGCGGTGGTTAACGAGCGAACCGTGGCAGCGCGCGGCGCATTATGAATGAGCGCCATTTCACCAAAGAAATCACCGGCGCTGAGGGTTTTTAGCAATCGTTTTTCCGAGTGGTTGATGGTTTTGGTGACTTCAAAATCCCCTTCAAGGATCATGTAAAAGGTATGCTCAACCGCATCCTCTTGACAAAGCACACTGCCAGCTGGGTAGGTTTTGATCTGGCTGTTAATAATGATTTCCTGTACCTCATCTGGTTTGATGCCAGGAAAGGCGCGTGGAATGATCCTTGCGGGGGTGCGGATGGTCGTCATAATTTTTCAGAAAATTGTATCAAGAGGTGGGGAAAACGTCTTTCACCCATTTGGGCTACCCTTTTTGCCGCTTTTTGATCTCGTTCTGAATATCTGCGGGTGTTATTTTAGTTCTTTTTCCTGTTCGCGCATGGCTTGAATTGCGCTTTCATAACCAGTCAGCAATCTATGTTTGCCGGATCGGTTTTTCGGCTTTCAAGTAGCGGATAAAGCCGATCACATCAATCAAGCGCATTTCATCCAGAGTGGAAATATCCTCCATAATCATTTTTTCGAGATCTTTCATGTCTGCTCCTGCCGCTATTATATCGAACATCTTTGTCATTGCCCCAGCCTTTCTTTTAATCGTGATTAAATCAAACTCACCCGCGAAGGACAGGTTTTGGGGTGAGTAGTTTAAGGAACTCGCCTTACGCAGTTTATGCTTTCCAGTCAGGCTTCAAGCTCAATTGGACCGCTGACCGCGGACGACTGCCTCAAGCGCAGGAACAGCGGTCTGCCGTCGGCAGCCGAAACGCTAGGAAAGCTCAGATGGTGCGTACCATCAATAAGTTAATGCGTTTTTACCACAGGTTAACCACACCCGCCGCCGGATTTATCGCGTTTCAACTGCAATTTGATCTTGGCGGTGAATTCAAGGTTTTCGTATTCCACGGGGTTGGGCGAGCAGGACTCGTACTGGCTGCCTAAGGCTACAGGGAAGGTATAAGCCAACTGGTCGTCACCCGCATCCGGCTTGGGTTGAGCCGCGAGGGTTTTGTCATCCTGCCCAAAGAAAGCGATCCAGTTGTTAACTCCGCCCTCAAGGATGTAGACATTCGGCACGGCGGAGGCGGAAAGGAATTTCCAGGCTTCGATGGCGGCGGTCTCGTCGTTGCTCATCACAATGAAGACTGAGTTGGTGGGCGGTTCGGAAAGCAGAACCGGTACAACTTCGGTGAGACGTTCTGCCGGAATATTGATGGCATCTTCGATATGATAGAGGTTGTAATCGGCTTCGGAGCGCACGTCGATGTAGATGGGATTCATCGCCTGGTTGTATTTGGCTTTGAAGGCTTCAGCGGGCGAGATGAAGACCAGACGGTTCTCGAGCATTTCATCAGCCGTGTAGGTGATGGTGTTGACGATGGGCTCGGCATTCAATTGCTCAATGGTTTCAGTGCGGGTAAATGTGAGCGCATTGTATTTGTCTTCGATGGAAGGCGAGCCGATCAACACCACTGCCACTGCGGCGGCGAATAGTGCGCCTGCGCCAGCAATGCGGAGTTTGGGTTCTTTGCTCAGGTCTTTTTTGCC
>JACAEP010000081.1 GCA_013388795.1 Chloroflexota bacterium
CGCTTCTGCACGATCTTGCTGACGGCTTCCATCGTAATCGGCGATTCTGCCATCACACGGTTGAAGTCATCACGCGGAATTGCCACGACTTCCACCGGCGCTTTGCCAGCCCGCACATTCGCAATGGACTTGCCGCCGCGCAGCAATTCGGCTTCTCCAAAAAATTCATGCGCGCCCAGCCGCGCAAGGACAGTTTCTTTACTGCGCTGTTTTTGCAGGACAACCTCCACCTCCCCTTTGCGGATGATGTAGAAATGATTCAATTTTTCATCCCGCGAAACGATGGTTTCATGCGGCTGGTACATCTTTCGTTCCGCCAGTTTTGTAAACTCCAGCATGTGACGGTGGCGCAGTTGCGGAAGCCCGCGCGAGATGGTTTCGTCGATCAACTCGCCGTCCGAGATGATGATGTTGCGATGCGTGCGCGAAGTCAGGGACGGGTCGTGCGTCACCATCACGACGGTCTTGCCCTGCGCCACGAAATTCTCAAAGAGCTGGATGATGGTATCGGCGGAACGGGTGTCGAGATTGCCCGTCGGCTCGTCAGCGATGAGCAGGGGCGGGTCACACGCCATGGCGCGGGCAATCGCCGCCAGTTGCTGTTGACCCGTGGAAACCAGCACGGGCAATTTATTGGCAAATTTTTCCAAGCCCACCATTTCGAGCAGCGCCAATGCCCGCACGGGACGCAGATCGAAATCGTACATATCCACGTAATCCATCGGGAGCATCACGTTTTCGAGCAGGGTCAGCATGGGCAATAGCTGGAAGAATTGGAAGACGATGCCTAAATTCTTTCCGCGCCATTTGGAACGCTGGCTTTCGCTTACGCCGGTATAAATATCATTGTGGTTGACGATGACCTGTCCGCTGGTGGGATGGTCAATGCCAGTGATCATGTTCAACAGCGTGGATTTGCCGCTGCCCGATTTGCCGACAATGGACACGAACTCGCCGCGGTTGATCTGCAAGTCCACGCCTTTGAGGACGGTGAACTCGCCCGCCGCGTTGGAAAATTTCTTGACGACGCCGCGCATCTCGATGATCGCTTCCGGGATGGCGTCGCTCACTTTTTGCAGAACAGGCTTCGGCGGAGTCCGACGCGAGGGGTTGCTTCGTCTGGCGGTCATGATTTGCGTCTCCCCTTCAATTTGGCGGGCGGCGCCACTTCATCCTGCAATTCGCCATCCACAAGAGTCAGGCAGCGGGTGAAGCGGTTTTTTAATCCCATGTCATGCGTCACCATCACAATGGTCTTGCCGCGCTCGGCAACAAGGCGCGAGAAGACATCGAAGATGTGGTCGGCGGTGACGGAGTCTAAGCTGCCGGTGGGTTCATCGGCGACGAGAATATCAGGGTCGTTGGCGAGGGCGCGCGCAATGGCAACGCGCTGCTGCTGCCCGCCGGAAATCAGGGCGGGCAGTTTTTCGGCATGTTCTTCGATCTCGACCAGCCGCAACAACTCCATTGCCCGCTCACGCGACTCGCGCGGTTTGAAATTGCCCGCCAGATCCATCGGCAGGGTGATGTTCTCAATGAGGGTCAGCATGGGCAGCAACTGGAAAGATTGATACACCACGCCCATCGTCCTGCCGCGCCAGAGGGCTTTTTCATCTTCGGTCAAATGATGCACTGAAACGCGCTTTCCGCCGGAATATACCAGCACTTCGCCGCTCGAAAGTTCGTCCACGCCGTTGATCATGTTCAACAAGGTGGATTTGCCCGCGCCGGATTTTCCCACCACGCCCAAAAACTCGCCTTTATTGACGGTCAGGTTAATGTTCTTTAATGCCGGAAAATCTCCGGCGGCAGTTGAGTATGTTTTAGATAGGTTCTTTATTTCAATCAACATTGTGTTCATAGACTAAATTTCATTTTACTGCCATTGTCTTATTGATTTTATTTCAATACTTTGCAAAGTGTTTTCAGTTGGGCTGGCTGGTCTTCTTCATAAATTCCTGCACTTGTTGGCGATACTTTGTCAACGCCTTTTGCCCGGCAATGGTTAGTTTGCAAACAGTTAACGGTAATTTTCCTTTAAACGTTTTTTCGATCTTTATATATCCACTCTCTTCCAGCCGCGAAAGGTGAGCGGATAAATTGCCTTTGGTTAACCCGGTTTCTCGCTGCAAAAAGAGGAAGTCTGCGCGCACGACGCCGGAAAGAATGGTGAGGATCAGCAGACGGGCTGGTTCATGGATGACTCGATCCAGGTCTGTCAGAGATCGTAACGCGTCATTCATCGCCGCCCGCCTCAGGGAGTGGATTTTCTTGCAGGTATTTTTTGAGCATGTGGCTTCCGCACCCGATCAGCCATAGCCCTAAAAGCAGGTAATATAGGCTCAAGCCATATTGCGGCGGCAACCCGCTAATGGAAAAGCCAAATCCTGCAACGACCGACAACACCGCATGATAGTTAAAACGATGCAGGTTGGCTGTAGTTTTATAAACACCGTATGCGATGCCTCCCATCAACACACCCAATAACGCCGGAACCCATTGAAAGGAACCCACCCATCTCCCGATCAGGATCAGTAAAAGCACGAAGATTCCAATGGACGCAAAGATGGCGATACGCGCAGGCAGTGAAGAAATGTTCTCCATGTGATATTCGACATAGCCGGTGCGCGGATAGGTGATGTGTGTCTTAAAAATCAGGATAAGTTTGCGCGTAAACGCAACCCCCAGAATAAAAATGAAGGCAAGTCCAAAATCCAGGTAGAGCGGCGCATTGGAAACAGGCGGCAGGGCGCGATGCGCCATGAAATAAATTGCAAGAACGATCAAAAGTCCGCCCACGGCAATCTCTCCAATGCCGTCTTTGAACCAGTAATGCCGCACGCGCTGTTTGATCTCTACAAAATCCTGCTCCATAGCGCTCCTTATAAACTAGTTTGCGTTGCAAACCAGTTTATATATTACCATTCCTATTTACATTGTCAAGACAAACTTAAGAGGGCGATTAATGCTGTGAAAATGAAATCAAGGCGGGCTGAGGCGTCATAAAAATGCCTGCTGCTGCCTGCCAGTATTTTTACGAAAAGGCTAATCCATTACCAATTTTTTAACAAGGTGGAGATCAACTTCACCCGCTGGGGAATGCTGCCCGCAAAGATATATTCCCGATCCGAGTGATAGCCTTCGCCGATTGCGCCAAGCCCATCCAGCACGGGGATTCCCAGCGGCGCGACCAGGTTCGCATCCGACATGCCGCCCGTTCCACCTGCGGTCAGATCAATGCCAATTTCTGCCGCAATCGTTTTTGCCTTTCCAAACGTCGCCTGCATCCGTTCATCGAAGGGCATGGGAGCGCGATTTAGCCCGCCGGTCACTTCGATTGTCGTGCCTTCTAATACCGGTTTAAGCGACTTCATCAGAGTCTCGATCCGTTCGCCTTCGCCCGGTTGTAAAACGCGGAAGTCAACTTCGACACTGCATTCCTCCGGCACAACATTGGATACCGTCCCGCCTTGAATGGCACCGACATTCAGCGTGGTCTTTTTCGAATAATCGGTCATCTTTTGGATGGCGAGAACTTGATGCGCCATTTCTTCGATGGCATTTCGCCCCTTTTCATGGTCGCCGCCCGCATGCGCGGCGCGTCCCTTTACTTTGACATGGAATCCGCCGCCGCCCTTGCGCCAGGTCTTAAGCGCGCCGCTGATCAGCGCAGGTTCCATCACCAGTACCAATTCCGATTCTTTTGCCAAAGTCTGGATCAATTCGCGTGACGTGATACTGCCAATCTCTTCATCGGATGTGCAAAGCAGCGTGATTGAGCGGTCCGCTCCCTGTTTGATAGCTTCTTCAATAGACGCCAGGGAAATGACCAGGCTGGCTTTCATGTCCGACACCCCGGGACCCATGATCTTGCCTTCCGCTTCACGATACTGAAAGGTTTTGATCGTTCCAAGCGGGAAGACCGTATCCATATGACAAACAAAGAGGATGGGTTTTCCCGACCCGCCCCAACGGGCAATCACATGGTCGCCTGTTTTTTGGCTGGCGACGATTGCCACTTCCGCGCCGAGTTTACGGGATTCTTCCGCCATGATCGCGCCGACATTATCAACAGCGGATTTGTCATGCGAAGGCGATTCGGTTTCAACAAGAAGTTTAAGAAGGGTGTTTGTATCCATAAGTATATTCCTTATCGAATAATGAAAACAACAATACCGGCAATCAGACAATAGGCGGAAAAAACGTATAGCGAATGTTGACGCAAGTAACCCAAAAGCCAGCGAATGGCCAACCAGCCAACAATGCAGGAAATTACAAAGCCGGTCAGCAATATTGGCAAAAATTCAGTTGTATTCGGCAGCCGGATGACCTCCAAACTTTCATACAAACCAGCCGCTAATAGGATGGGAGCCGACATCAAAAATGCAAAGCGTGCCGCCGAAGGGCGGTCGAGCCCGCGGAGCATTGCGCCTGCCATGGTCGAGCCAGACCGGGAGGCGCCGGGAAAAATTGCCAGCGCCTGAAACAACCCGACGGCAAGGGCATCCTGCCAGGTAGCGGTTTCCAGCGTCCGGCTTTTTTTATCAAAGTATTCCACCACTGCGAGTAATAATGCCGTAAATAGAAGGCGAATACCCGCCCACAATAAAGGATCGCCGGACATATCCTTGACAAATTGGCTGAGCAATATCCCCACCACACCCGCCGGAAGGGTTGCCACGATGACCAGCCAGCCGAGGCGGGCATTCAAATTCTCGAAGGGCTTTTTATGATAGATGCCGAGAAAAAACGAGCGCGCGATCTCCCAAATATCCCGCCAGAAATACGCCAGCATTGCCAACACCGTCCCCAATTGGATGATGACATTAAATGAGAATGTCCTGTCGTCAGCGGGCAAACCCAGCAAACTGCTGGCAATAAGCAAATGCGCCGTTGACGATACCGGGATGAATTCGGTCAATCCCTGGACGATGCCGAGGATGAGGGCGTGGAGGAGATTCATAAGATGGGGGATGGTTAATGGAGAATGGAGAATGGAGAATGGAGAATGGAGAATGGCTATCGGATGATTCGTCTAAATTGTTAACAACATAGTTTTCTGTTTCTTCCCGAACAGTATACTCTGTTGGGAAATCCTTTTCGCCCTGCTTGGAGC
>JACAEP010000339.1 GCA_013388795.1 Chloroflexota bacterium
CCAACCTGTCATCACTCCTGCGACAAAATTTCGGTGAATCGCTGTTGTCCTGTCGAAATCGCGCCGTCCACGTCGCCCTCGAAGATGGCCATCTGGAACATTTGCAGCCAGGGGCCGTTCGGGTCGTTGAACAGCTCGTTGTATACGAATGTGTACGGCGTCTGCCCCAAGCCCATGGCCTGGGCGTTCGTGACCAAGCGCGGGTCCTCTTCGAAGTACTTATTCTCCGCCAGGTCAAGTCGAAGCGGCATTTGCCCGGAGCGCGCGTACTCCTCGACCTGCACCTCGTCGCTCAATACCCACTCGATGAATTCAAACCCTTCTTCGACGTGCTGCGCGCCAGCCGGAATGGCGATCAGGTCGCCGCCTGCGAACGATGAGACGCCGTCCTCCTGCCCTGGTAAGAAGGCAATCCCGAACTCGATTTCAGGATAGTCGGTCTTCAGCAGGCTGTTGGAGAAAGCACCTGAGCCAGTCATTCCAATATTTGCTCGTGCGAACGCATTGAAGAAATCGTTGCCGGTATCGGCCTGAGCGCCGGGTGGGACAAGGCCCTCTGTCCACAATTGGCGGTAGAACTCGAGCGCCGCCCGCACCACCGGATCGGAATCAATGGTTGCCTCCGTTCCATCCTCGCTCAACACATCGCCGCCGCTTGCCCAGATGAGCGGCAGGAAGGTGAAGGCGTTGCAGCCAGCACAGTTGCCGGAGAAGTAAAACCCGTAATTGTCGTTGCCAAGGGCATTGATCGCCACGGCAGCGTCATAGAGTTCCTGCCAGTTGGTCGGCGGCTGCTCCGGGTCGAGGCCGGCCTGTTCAAACAGCCCTTTGTTGTACAGCAGCACCGAGCCTTCGGCGGCGAAGGGTAGAGCATACAGGCCGTCATCATAGGTTCCCAGGCGGATATGCGCAGGGATAAGCTGATCGTAAAACGGCATCTGCATGGCAAACTCGCCGATCTCCGTCAACTGTCCGGCCTGCGCAAACGCCGGCGCATAGATCAGGTCAATGGGCAGCAGGTCAGGAACTTCGCCTGCCGCGATGCCCGTACCGACTCGGGCGACAAATTCCGTCCCTGGAATAATGGTTGGTTCGATCTGGTTGGTGTGACTCTCGTTCCATTTGTCCACCAGTTGGCGGAGGAACGCCTGGTTGCTGTCGCGCGACCACAGGGTGAGGGTGACCCCATCCTGCGCAGCAATCGGTTGTATCGCCAGCAGGAGCGCCACCAGAACCAGTAAGGCTATAGACAAACGTTTCATTACTGATCTCCTTTTGACTAAAATACCTTCGTAAATCACGGGGCTACCCGCTATTACCAGTCGCCAGCGCCTCTTGGCAGGCGCGGATTAAATCGTCCCTGTATCGTTCCAGCGTATCATCCACGATACCGATGGAAGGGATGTGGCCGAATGTAGCCGCTCTTGGATCCAGATGATTGTTATACCCGCGCTCGTGAACACCACTGCTGGCGGGGCCAGGCGCACCATCCTTCAGATGGCCGAGTGCACGCGCATAGCGCGTCAAAATCTGCGGAAAGCGATACTTCCGGTCAATGCCTAGCCAGCTTTGATTCACCGGGAACAGGCCGAGCAGCGCGTCATACCAGCCCTCGCCCGCTATCAGGAGGTCGGGGTGACGCTGGCGCAGTTCGCCCAGCAGCAACCGGTAACCTTCATACAGGTTATAGTTCGGGTCATTGAACCAGCACGCCGACGTATCCAGGAACACGCCGGACAAGTCGTAATCCCGCACGATAGCGCTGACCTGCTCCAATAAATGCTGGCGGAAAACCGGCTCGCCGGGGTTCAAAAACACCTGGTCATCCTCGCCGAAGCGGTCAGTATCCCAATCGGGAAAATTGACCAGCTTGACGTAGCTGTTCGTGCGGCTGCGAAAGGCCGAATGCTCCCAGTCGGAATAGACCTGCGTATTGGCACCATGAATGCCGAACATTGGCATGACGTGTACGCCAACCTCCTGTGCCGCCGCCAGGAGACGACGGAATCCGGCATCGCCGCCCATCGCTGCGCCAGGGCGATAATACGGATAAGCATAGTAGTAGCGGCCTTCAAAGCCGGGGATATAGGCGAGAACATGTTGGCTGGGAACGTGCTGCGTGATCAGGCGCAGCGCCTCAGCCATGTGGTCAAAAGTGTTGAATACATAGCCCGTCCAGTGTTGGCCGTGCAAATTCAGCACCAGCCGGATGTTGCGCATCCAGTCCGGTACGTCCGGTCGCGTCTGCCAGGGTTGCAGCCTATATGCTTGCTCGATGAACGCCAGATGCTCCTCGAAATCGGCGTCCACTTCCCCCGCACTGCTGCACATGCGCAGACGCATCTCCGGTGAGGCAATGTGCCCGCCCCAGCGTGCAGCGTCCTCCTCGAAGACCAGCTCCACCACATATCTGCTGTCTGCATACGGGGGCTGGTGTGTATACAATCGCTTGGCGCGTACCGCGGCGTCCCGGATGCTGATGCATACCGCAGATGCACTGTTGCCGGCACACACCCAGGGAGTCAGCCACTCCGGCCAGGGGTAGCGAAACAATATGGGAGTTGTCCGGGTAGGGATGAAAGTCTTCTCAACAGGCGATGTGGCCTGCCACCAGCCCTGTGATAGGGCAGTGTCAGGCAGTCCCCACAGCATCAGTTTGACGACCTTCAGCGGCTCGCTGTGCCATGCCTGAACCTGCCATATCCAGGTGTTGTTGCCGCGTGTGATACGAACCTCGACACGCCCCGCCGCACGCTGCTGCTGGCCTGCCCAACTCATTCCCTCACAGGTCAGACATAACCCGTCATCCGTAAGGTGCACCTGCTCCGGGTTGAGACCATAGAGA
>JACAEP010000026.1 GCA_013388795.1 Chloroflexota bacterium
AACTTTTTGATGGTCTCAAAGATCAAATCCACCAACACGGGAGCAAGTCCCATCGAAGGCTCGTCCAGCATCAGGATGCGCGGATTGAGCATCAGTCCGCGCCCGATGGCGAGCATTTGTTGTTCGCCTCCAGAGAGGGTCCCGCCAAATTGGGTGACTCTTTCCTTGAGGCGTGGAAACATTTCGAAGACGAGCTCGAGGCGGTCTTTGATTGCCTTTGGGTCGTTGACAACGAATGAGCCCATTTCCAGGTTTTCCTGAACGGTCAATTTTGGAAAAATGCCGCGTCCTTCCGGCACATGCCCCACACCTTTGGAAACAATTTGATGCGGCTCGATGTGAGAGATGGTTTCACCGGAAAGTTCCACCTTGCCTTCACGGGGGTGAAGAAGTCCGGAAATGGTTCGCAGCGTTGTGCTTTTTCCGGCGCCGTTCGAGCCGATCAATGTGACGATTTCGCCTTCATTGACATGCAGGGAGATGCCCTTCAGAGCATGGATGTGTCCGTAATAGGAATGGATGTTGGTGAGTTCAAGTAGTTTTCCCATGACGGCTCTCCTATGCTTTCTGCTCATGCGCCACGGCTGCGCCGCGCCCAAGGTAGGCTTCGATTACGCGCTGGTTTGAACGGATCTCTGCCGGGGAACCTTCAGCGATTTTTTCGCCATAGTCCATTACGGAGATGTGTTCCGAAATTCCCATGACCACGCGCATATCATGCTCGATCATCAGAATGGTAATGCCTTTTTCGTCACGGATACGGCGGAAGAGTTTAATGGCATCTTCTGATTCGTTCGGGTTCATACCTGCCGTGGGCTCGTCGAGCAGCAGCAGGGTGGGGGTGGCGGCGAGCGCGCGGGCGATCTCAATGCGGCGCTGACCGCCATACGGCAAGTTGCGGGCGAGTTCGTTGCCCACATTCTTCAAGCCTACGAATGCCATCAGTTCCTTGGCGCGTTGTTCCGCATCCTTTTCCTCTTCATGGAACTTCTTTGAGCGAAAGATGGTATCGACCGCATTTTGCTTTAATTGGATGTGCATTCCGACAAGGATATTTTCCAGAACGGTCATACTGCCAAAGAGACGAATATTTTGGAAGGTGCGCGCAATCCCGGTGGCAGCCACCTGGTCGGGGCGCAAACCGATCAAGGAATGATCTTTGAACTGAATTTGCCCTTCTTCAGGAGTGTAAATACCGGTCAGAGTGTTGAAGAATGTGGTCTTCCCGGCGCCGTTTGGACCAATAATGCTTACGATCTTCCCGGCATCCACCGAGAAGGTCATTTTGTTGACGGCGATTAAGCCGCCAAAGCGTTTTACAACGTTGTTTGTTTGTAGTAATGCCATGGTTGTATCCGCCTATTCTTTTTCTTCGCCAAGTTCACGCTGACGCCGTTCGGCTGGAATCAGCCCAGAGGGGCGGAAAATCATCATCAAAATGAGGATGATACCGAAAACGAGTTTCTGGTATTTGGCGGGATCGAGTTGGTTGGAAAGGTCCTTCCATGCAAAGTTGATGATCGGAATGACCGCGTCGCTCTGGCGCAAGTCGCTTAGATAGAGAGAGAGGTTTTGCAGGATCTGAATGTTTAGCAGGGTTACAGCCGAAGCGCCAAAGATCACGCCGGGGATGCTGCCCAGCCCGCCAAGGATCACCATGGTTAACACACCGATGGAGACCTGGAAGGAGAATGTCTCTGGGCTGACAAAGGTACGGTTTGCGGCGTAGAGCGCGCCCATGGCCCCAGCAAACGAGGCTCCGGCGGCGAAGGCGGCGAGTTTCATCTTCACCAGCGGAATGCCCATGGCAATGGCAGCCGTCTCATCTTCGCGGATGGCTGTCCATGCGCGCCCGATGCGGGAGTCTTCCAGGCGGGTTGCCACCACGATCACGATGGCAATGATGATTAATGCCAGGAAGTAGAACATCACATTGTAAAATTCAGCGTCAGAGACTTCATGTCCGACCAGCGGCTCAAGAAAACTGCGGAAGAACATGAGAACGCCTTCCGGAGGCAGCGGCGGGCGTTGGATAGGGGTGATACCTTGCGGACCATTGGTGAGGTTGATCGGTTTATCGAGGTTGAGCGCCAGCACACGGATCACTTCGCCGAACCCGAGCGTCACAATGGCAAGGTAATCGCCTTTCACGCGCAAAACCGGCAGACCCAGCAAAATACCTGTCAGGGCTGCCAGCCCGATGCCCAGAAATAGAAACAGCCAGAACCAGCGCGCATCCAGAAAGAATTCCGCGTTGGCAGGCGCTGCGCCCGGGATGGAATACAGTAAAGACATCTGTTTGGAGCCGAATATCGCCCAGGCATACGCGCCGACTGCATAGAAGGCGACATACCCAAGGTCCAGCAGTCCCGCCATGCCGATCACAATATTCAACCCCAGCGCCAGCGCTGCAAACACAGCCATCTGGAATATGACTTCAAGGATGAAGATGTTCTTGATGCCGATCACCGGCAGGATGATGACGACGATGAGCAAACCAATGAAAACCTTTATTTTCATTGGCATTTTCATGAAGTAAAGGATCACGGGGGTTGTCATCAAAACGAGGAATGACCCAAGTGACCTGGGGTTTTGGAACAAAGTGACAGTTCCAACGATCATAAAGACAAAAGCAATCACGATCGGCCAGAACCCCGTATTCGCTTTTTTATATAGGTCGCTGAAAAGAGTTTTCATGGGTATCCTTTTCTGGGGGCTTAAACCTTCTGCCCAACGGTTTGACCCAACAAACCAGAGGGGCGGAAGATCAATACAATGATCAGGACGGCAAAGGCAAAAATATCTTTGTATTCAGCGCCAAAAGCGCCATTGGTAAAAATGCCCAGATACGACGCAGAAAAAGATTCAAGCAAACCCAGAACCAGTCCGCCCAGAAGGGCTCCGGTGAGATTACCAATACCGCCCAACACCGCAGAAGTAAAGGCTTTCAAACCGGGGAAGAATCCTGAAAATGGATCTAACTTTGTCGCTTTCAGTGCGAACAAAACACCTGCCGCGCCGCCCAGCGCGCCGCCGATCAAAAAAGTGATCGAGATGATCTGGTTAACATTGATACCCATTAAGCTGGCAGAGGGGCGGTCCTGCGCAACGGCGCGGATGGCTTTGCCTACTTTGGTTCCATTGACGAGGAAGTTCAAGATGACCAGCATCAACATTGCAACGCCAACGATAAGCACGGACTTGGTCTGGATGCGCAAAGGTTCTTCCATACCGGGAATGGCTATTTTCCAAAATTCATCGAATGTTCCGAATTTGGGAAGAATGACGTTGAATTCGCCAGTTGTCAGGCTGAGGATCAGGCGGACTATATCTTGCAGGAAAAAGGACATGCCAATCGCCGAGATCAAGGGCACAAGCTTGGGCGCGCCGCGCAAGGGTTTGTAGGCGACCCGTTCCACGGTCACAGCCAGAGCGCCAGAGACGACCAGCGCCAAAAGGATCGCGAGCGTGATCACCAGGTATTCATTCATGGTTGCCAGAACGCCAATGTGTTCAAAATACGCCATGAGTTGAATACCCACGATCCCGCCCACCATGAAGATCTCGCTATGAGAAAAATTGATGAACTCCAAAACACCATACACCATAGTGTAGCCGAGGGCGATGGTGGAATAAACAAAGCCAATGGTCAAACCATTAATGATGACCTGCGGCAGGAGCAACATGGTCCTTTCCACAAGGTCAAAATCTGTTACGTTGAATTTGAATAGATAAGCGAGAAGTACGGTGGCAAGCGACAGGACCACACTTGCCCCCAGGGCGAACAAGAGAATCTGCCCAATTGGAAAAAGGAAGAACTTATAAACGGGATTAGCGGCAATTTGCTTCATTATGATCAATCCTGTCTTTTTGAAAATGAGCCTCTCCCCGCAATGGGGAGAGGCTTTTATTACAGGGAAAGGGGGATTTATTCGCCCTTGCCGGGGGAAGCAACTTCGAGAACTTCGATGATCTCGTTGGTGCCCCAATCCGCAGCAGCGGTAGCATTCACTTTGATGATGAAATACTGGGCAGTGGGAAGATCGCCGATTTCGTCGAAGCTGATGTTGCCAGTCAAACCTTCGATGTTGACCTGGCGAATCGCTTCAGCAACCTGCAAGCGCGTGGGAATGCCACCAGCCGCTTCAGCCGCAGCCTTGATCGCGGTCAAGCAGACGTTCATGGAGTCGTATGCTTGGGCGGCGTAGGCTTCAGGAGCGGCGCCGAACTTGGCTTCGTAGTCCGCAGCGAACTGAGCAGCAGCCGGGTAGGCGCTGGCAGGACCCGCAACGGTGGTGTAGTACATGCCGCCGCCGGTGGTCAGAGCGTCACCGGCAATGTCAGCCAGGTCGGAAGAATCCATGCCATCGGTGCCGAGGAAAGTGCCTTCGTAGCCGGCATCGCGAGCCTGCTTGAAGAACACACCCGCTTGGTTATAGATACCCGCGAAGAAGACCACATCAGGCTGAGTGGCGACCACAGGGGTCACGATCGCATCGAAGTTGGCCTGTTCTTCAGTGCCTTCGAACGCTACGACTTCCAAACCATCTTCTTCAGCAGCAGCGCGGAAGAATTCAGCCACACCCTGACCATAAGCGGTCTTGTCATGGAGGATGTAGACGGACTTGGCGCCGAGGGTTGTGAAAGCGTACTCTTCAGCGGCAGGAGCCTGAACATCATCGCGACCCACAACACGGTTC
>JACAEP010000038.1 GCA_013388795.1 Chloroflexota bacterium
CCTGACCATCCCCGCCGAATCCGCCTACGACGTCATCGGCTCGCCCGAAGCCTTCACAGCGGGCGGCAAATCCTACATCACTCTCGTCGTCAAAGAGAACACCAACTACGCCCCCGCCGAAGTCTGGGTCTGGGGCATTGCAAGCGAAAACCGCTTCACCCTGCAATGCCAGGATGGGCAGGGCGACCTCATCCGCACCGACCCCGAAACCTATCTCGGCGCGAATCAAGTCTTCGTCTACTACAATACCGTCGGCGATAATCAACGCTTTGAACTCCTCCGCTGTGAGACGGGCATACAACCGTAAAAGGAATTCCCATGCGAAAAAATCTCTTGAACAAGATTCTGCCCCTGATGATTCTCCTCCTCTTCATCAGCGGACTCGCCTGCCGATTCACCGCCTCAGACTCTGCGCCCGCGCCTGCCACGCCAACCCAAGCCTTTCCCACGCTGACAGTTTCTTCCCTGCCAACCACCGTCGCCTACAAAACCATCACAGGCATTGACCCCGACCTGCTCAGTCTCGACATCTACGCACCAGTGGACGCAAGCAATGCGCCCGTAGTGATGTGGGTTCACGGCGGCGGCTACGCTATTGGCGACAAAGCCAACCAGATGACCGATAAAATCACATTGTTCAACGCGCAAGGCTGGATTTTGGTCAGCGTCAATTATCGTCTGAGCGATCCCAATAAGGGATCAGCACAGTACCCCGATCACTATTTGGATGTGGCTTCAGCGGTGGCTTGGGTTCGGGAGCACATCCCAGCCTACGGCGGCGACCCGAAGCGGATTGCCCTGCTCGGTCACTCCGCAGGTGCGGACATTGTCTCGAATGTGGCGGTCAATCCGATCTATTTGCAAGAATACGGCTTGGAACTTTCTGCGCTCACCTGCGCCGCCCCACTCGATACAGCAGGATTCGATAAGGCAAAGGCAGGTAATGCCGAACAAGAGCAATGGGCAAACGCACTGGGTAACAACCCCAACTATATGACCGAAACATCTGCAACGCTACTTATAAAACCGAATATTGGCATTCCGCCCATGTTGGGAGTGAAACGCGGAAATGAGAGCCGTCAGCAAATCGAGAGTGAATTTATCGCCGCATTGCAAGCGGCAGGCATCGAAGCCGTGCTGGTGGACGCGACCTCGCTTACCCACAACGAAGTCAACAGCCAAATCGGCGCGGCGGGCGACACGGTGATGACCGAACCGTTGATGAAATTTTTAAGAGGATGTTTTGAACAATGAAATCAATTTATGTTTTCTGGATGATACTGATAATTTTATCGCTCGCATGTAATTTCAGCGCCTCAGAGCCAACACCTATGCCTGCTCCTGTTTCTCCAACCTCTGCACCCATTGAAACTACCACCGCTGCCGCGCAACCAACAGAGACCAACTTAACCATGCTTTATATTTCTGGCACCACCCACATAGAATCCAAACCACAAACATGGCCCAATGTGGATGCTTTTCTTGCTTTTTTGAGACAAGTGACCGCCCTCGGCATGAAGTGGTCGGTCGGCGCGGACATTGGCTGGCTCGAAGGTGAACCCCGAGCTGCTGAATTAATTCAAGCCTCTGAAGCGTTGGGCGTACAGTGGGACGTTCACACGCACAGCCCACAAGACCGCGCCAAAGCCGCCTATCTCATCACACAACTAGGCGGACATCCCAATTCGGTCGTTTCGGGCATGTTGGTCAGCGAGTTCAACAGCATTGCGCCGCAAACCTATCAGGGATTCACATGGACTCCGCAAGTATTATGGGGCGGCACGAACTGTCCCGGTCATCGCCCCGGTTGTGATGACCTTGCTGCAGGCTTGTGGATTCCGCTCAGTGCTGAACAATACACAACACACAACCCGAACGGGCAATACATCCGTGTAGGCGGCGGCACCCATCAATTGGAAGACGGGCTGGCATTGGCGCAAGCCATCGCGAATGGACAGCACACCTATCCCGTTATTAGTTTTACGCTAATGGTCTCACCGACAACATTGACCATAGTTGAAAGCAGTGATGGCATGGCAGAGATCACTACATTTTTCAACGAGATGAATGGCTACAACTTCGTCCGCTGGGCGAACATTGAAGAGACTGCCCAAGCCTGGGTCGAGGCGGGAAGCGTTCCCAGCCGCATCGAGATGGAATAAAGTAAATCATACAATTTGTTTCTCAAACTACTTGACAGGAGTGGGGAGGGACAATATACTCTGAAAACGCTTTCTGAAAGCGTTTTCAGATGAACCACAAATCCACCTCCCCTACCATCTCAGATGTTGCCGCGCATGCGGGGGTCTCCATTGCCACCGTCAGCCGCGTGCTGAATGGGACGGTTCCAGTTCAGGCGGAGAAGGCGGAACGGGTTCGGGAGGCGATGGCGGAGTTGCGCTTCATTCCCCGTCCTGCCGCCCGCACGCTTGCCAGCCGCAAGACCAACACCATTGGGCTGGTCTTCTCGGAGATTCGTGGGGCGTTCTTTCCCCATTTACTCAAAGGGATCGAAGCCCAATTGCATGAAGCGGGCTATGAATTGCTGGTCTATTCCACACACAGCGACCGCCCCATCAAGCGCAAGCCCATCGGCGAGCATAACACCGATGGATTGCTGGTCTTCACCACCAGCCTCGAAAAGGAAGAAATCGCTCGTCTGTATAAAATCAATTTTCCAATGGTGCTGATGCACGAGACCCCGCCCGCTGGAATGGATATTCCTGTCATTACAGTTGAAAACAAAGACGGCGCCGCCATGCTGGTCAATCATTTGATCGAGCATGGACGGCGCCGCATCGTTTTCCTGCGCGGACCCGAAGGGCACGAAGACTCGCAATGGCGCGAACGCGGCTATCGTGAAGCGCTTGCCGCGCACAACATATCCTTCGATGAAACTTTGGTCTCTTCTGGTAAATTTGACCAGGAGACGGCGTATCACTCGATGCAAAAAATAATTCAAGACGGCGTTGACTTTGATGCGGTCTTCGCGGGCGATGACGACGCCTCCATTGGCGTGTACCGCGCTTTGAAGGAAGCCCGCCGCCTCATTCCTGACGATGTAGCTGTGGTCGGCTTCGACGACGTTGAATTTGCCCGATACATTTCCCCGCCGTTGACGACGATTCGCGCGCCGATCGAAGAAGTGGGGCGCGAAGCCGTCCGCCAGTTATTGGCGCTCTTGAACGGCGAACAGGTTCAAAGTCTGGTTTTGAAGCGGACGGAATTGGTCATCCGTCAATCCTGCGGTTGCGGCTGACGAAAGGAGGACGGCGCGTCAGAGAATTAATCCACCCATCGCATGTCGGTTCAATTCAAAATGCTAAAGGAGACGAAGATGAAGAAACTATATGGTTTGTTTTGTATTCTGATCGCGGCGTCCATGCTGTTGACGGCGTGCGGCGCAAAGTCCTCCGAAGAAAAAGTCCTGCGCGTGTGGATTCAATGGGGTGACAACCCCCAGCAAATTCAGGCGCTGTTCGATAAGTACACCGCTGAGTCGGGCGTCAAGGTGGAAGTGACCGCGCCGATTGATGACGACAAAATCCTGCCCGCGCTGACGGGATCGAACCCGCCTGACGTTCTGGTGTTGAGCGGCGGCGATCTTGCCAAGTCTTTCTATAAAGAAGGGTTGGTGGATGAACTCTCCAGCGCCATCGAAACTGGCAACATAGACATGGCGGATATGTTCGAAGCGCCTCTCTCGCAGTGCCGACAGGGTGATTTGATTGTCTGCCTGCCGTGGGGTACGGACGCCTATGCTCTGTTCTGGAACAAAGACCTCTTCGAAGCCGCAGGACTCGACCCTGAGAAACCGCCTGCGACCATGGAAGAACTTGCCGAATACGCAGAGAAATTGACCGTCGTCGGCGCGGACGGGACGCTTGAGCAGGTTGGTTTCATCCCCGATCACTCGTGGAGCCATACCGACCTGTATGTCCGCAACTTTGGCGGCTTCTGGTACAGCGATGACGGCTCTGCGCTGACCGTCAACAGCCAGGCGATGATTGACGCCATGACCTGGCAGCAACAGTTCTACACCAAGTATGGCGTGGAAAACCTGCAAGCCTTTACGTCTGGCTTTGGCGAATACAGCTCTCCTGATGCCGCGTTCTACGCGGGCAAGGTTGCCATGATGGTGGAAGGCGAGTGGCAGGTCGGACCCAACTTCATCCCCGCCCTCAAGCCTGAGTTGAATTATGGCGTTGCCGCCTTTCCGCCGCCTGCCGCTCACCCCGAACGTGCTGGGACGATTGTCAATCAAGGCACTGCCGTGGTCATTCCCTCTGGCGCGGCGGATAAGGAAGCCTCTGCCAAACTGCTGGCGTGGATGATGTCGCCCGCCGTCGTGGCGGAAGAATTCTGCTTCAACGCCAACCTGCCCACCAGCAAGAAAGCGGCGGAAGACCCGTGCTTTGCCGCGCTCGGCGAAAAGTTCCAGGTGTTTGTGGATTTGATGGCAAGTCCGAACGCCTATGCCGTCCTCACCACCCCGCTTTCGTTCGAACTGAATGACGCCTTGTATTCCGCGGAGGAAGCCATCCTCTATCAGGGCGCAGACCCGAAGGAAACGCTCGACGCGGTGCAAGCCGAATTTGAACCCAAATTCAAAGAGGCGATGGGACAGTAAAACAATGAAGACCGTAAAGGTCTGACAGATACGGGACCTACGCAAAATTTGACCGCTGACCGCCGACTGCGGTCTGCCTTCAGCGGTCAAACTCTGAATAAGGAATAATTTTGCGTACGTCCAAAAATATTTAGGGTCTCTCTCACTGGAGCGTGAAGCATCATGCAAAACCCAACCGAACGTAAACTATTCGGCTTCAACTTGCCTCCCAAGGTGGTTTGGACGAAGCGCACCAAAGCCGACCTGCGCACAGGTCTGCTTTTCCTCTCCCCGTGGTTGATCGGCTTTTTCGCGTTCACGCTCTACCCCATGCTGGTCTCGCTCTATTATAGTTTCACCATCTACCATTCCAAGCGCGCCCCCGAATGGGTCTGGTTCCAAAACTATACCGAACTCTTTGCCGACGACAAATTCTATCTCTCGCTCCAAAACACCCTCTACATGGTGGTGATTGCCGTGCCGCTGGGATTATTCGCCTCCTTCCTCTGCGCCCTGCTCCTCAACCTCAAAGTGCGCGGACAGGCATTCTATCGCGTTGTGTATTTTCTCCCGTCCATTGTGCCAACCGTGGCGGGGACGATTCTTTTCCTCTGGTTATTGAATCCGCAGGTGGGGCTGGTCAATTCTCTGTTGGCGCGCATTGGCATCGAAGGTCCCAATTGGATGGCAGACCCAAACTGGTCGAAACCCGCGCTCATCCTGTTGGGCATGTGGGGCATGGGCGGCACCATCATCATTTACCTCTCAGGTTTGCAGGACGTTCCGCAAAGCCTGATCGAAGCCGCCGAACTCGACGGCGCCAACTGGTTCCAACGCCTCTGGCATATCACCATCCCCATGGTCTCGCCCATTACATTGTTCAACCTCATCACAGGCATGATCGGCATGTTCCAATATTTTGCCCAAGCCTATGTGGTCGGCGGGGGCGGCAATCTCGGGCGTCCGCTCGGCTCCACTCTTTTTTACAGCGTCTATCTGTACCAGAACGCCTTCCTCTTTCTCAAGATGGGCTACGCCTCCGCCATGGCGTGGATTCTTTTCATCATCATTTTGATTTTGACCCTGCTCCTGCTCAAAGTGAGCGACAGATTTACATACTACGCAGGTTGATGCCATGACGAAAAACCCCGCCTCTTCCCCTGACCTGAACCTGACTCGTGACCCCAGGCAGGATGCCCGCGCCCAAAAACAAGCGCGCAAGATCCGCGATATTTTTGTCTCCACCCTCAAGCACGGGCTGCTTATCTTCGTCGGCATGTTCTTCGCTGTCCCGTTCCTGTGGATGTTGCTCACCTCCTTCAAATCCGACAAGGACGTATTCCACACCCCGCCGCGCTGGCTGCCGCACGACGCCGTCCGCGTGGAAATCAACGGGCAGGAATATCCGCTTTACAACGTGAAGACCTCTGACGGAGTCAAGCAATATGCCGCGCTCAAGATCGAAAGCGGCGTGGCTTATTTCGTTGACCCCGCGGAGCCCGATGTGGTCATCCCCACTGAATTACAGCAAGGCACAGAGCGGGTCGCTGAATTGGTGGAGGAAGTCTCCTTCCGCTGGCAAAACTATCCCGACGCGATGAACCGCGGCAGTCGTCCTGGAGTGGGGGCGAGTTTCTGGGTCTACTTCAAGAACAGCCTCATCATTGCCTTCTTTATGATCGTCGGCACGCTGGTCTCGAATACCCCTGTGGCGTACGCCTTTGCGCGGCTGAAATTTCCTGGGCGCGACTTTCTCTTCATCCTTGTGCTTGCCACCATGATGCTGCCGTTTCAAGTGACGATGATTCCCATTTACCTGCTCTTCAACGATA
>JACAEP010000136.1 GCA_013388795.1 Chloroflexota bacterium
GTAAAGTACATGCGGCCGGAAAACATCCAATCATGGAACAGGACCGAGCCGGAGAGTTGAGTTGCAACCGTAATAGCAATACTGGTCAGGTCGGTTGGGAACGCGGGCCATATATTTGTTTTGATCTCAGGGACGGCGCCATCTAGGTCAGAGTTAACGAGCAACCCTTGAGCAGAGGGCACAAAAATATCCTTCCCTTCCACCTGCCAATGCACGCCAAGACGATGAAACACCTGCCGAACCATTTCCAAATGCTCCACCCCGGCATTGCGAATGCGGATCTCCCCTTTTGTTACAATGGCTGCGCCAATGTAACTAACCACCTCAAGCAAGTCGGAACCGATGGTGTATTCGCCGCCGTGAAGTTGAGGAACCCCTGTGATGCGCAAAGCATTCGAACCAATTCCCTCGATCTTCGCCCCCAGCGTATTTAAAAAGGCGCATAATTCCTGTACATGAGGTTCAGATGCCGCATTGCGAATTCGTGTCTCGCCTCTGGCGAGAACGGCCGCCATGACGGCATTCTCGGTTGCGGTTACGCTGGCTTCATCCAATAAGATATCGGCGCCATGAAGTTCAGAACCCTTAATATCAAAGATTCGATTATAGGTAATGTCTGCGCCCAAAGCGCGTAATGCCAAAATATGCGTATCCAGCCTGCGGCGACCAATCACATCCCCGCCGGGTGGAGGCAGCTTAAGCCCGCCTGCCCGCGCTAGAACCGGGCCCGCAATGAGAATGGAAGCCCGGATCCGCCGACACAGGCCGGGGTCCAGGTGCGAGGCGACAAGTTCCTTTGTCGTAATTCGCCAGGTATGCGAGTCCAGTTCTTCCACCACTGAGCCGAGGCTTTCGATTAACTTGCGCATCGCCAGCACGTCACGAATCTGCGGCACGTTTCGAAGGACGACCGGTTCCTCCGTCAGCAAACAGGCAGCCAAAAGCGGCAATGCTGCATTCTTATTGCCTGAAGGTGTAACCTCGCCCTTGAGCGGAATTCCACCTTCAATCACAAACTCATCCATGGTATGTCTCCTATCTTACAAAATTGTAATGGCGTTTCACATAATCTGCCAACAACATTGCAAGCGACTTACATGCAAGAAATGCCCGTTTTCATTTCAAATTTAGAATTATAATAATTTTATGGTTTTAGAATGGATTTTGCCATTAATCATCGGCTGGATTTCAGGGTGGGCGGTCAATTATCTGTCCGATGTCCTGCCAATTACCAGACAGTTGAGCCGACCTGTCTGCATACAATGCAACACACAACTTTCCATTAAAGAATATTTGTTATTTCAACGCTGCAGCAACGGTCACCCGCGCTCACTCCGCGCCTGGGTAGCGCAGATTGCCATCACTGGCCTAAGCCTTTATATTTTTATGTGTCCGCCTGCTATAATCGGCTATTGGGCGGGAATGATCCTTTTGATGTATCTGGGTGTTGTCTTCGTGATTGACATGGAACATCGGCTGATTCTTCACCCCACAAGCATTGCCGGTTCTCTGCTCGCCCTGACGCTTGGTTCGATCCTTCATGGCATTGTGCCAACGCTGTTAGGCGGGCTGGGCGGACTCTTAATCATGCTTCTGTTCTACCTGTTTGGCGTTTTCTTTGCGAAGATTCGCGCGCGGCGCATGCATGCACAGGGTCTGGAGGCAGACGATGAAGAAGCCCTGGGACAGGGAGATGTCATTCTTGTCGCCGTGTTGGGGTTTTTAGTCGGCTGGCCGCTGGTCTGGTTTATGATCGTTGTCAGCATCCTTTTAGGAGGTATGGTCAGCTTCTTGCTAGTGATAGGTTTATTGGCAACCCGCCGTTACAACGCAAATGCATGGATGATCTTCATCCCCTTTGGTCCTTATTTTATCCTCGGCGCAGGGCTGATCGTGTACTTCCCAACGTTCCTTAAAGCGCTGCTTCCAAAATAGGTAAATTATGGCATCGAACTTAAAAACAAAATGCAAATCAAAACAGGCGCAAGCGATGGTTGAGTTTATGCTTACGCTGCCTATATTGATCGTGCTGCTGTATGGCATTGTCGAGGTTTCGCGACTGATTTTTATTTTTGCATCCGTTGCAAATGCTTCCCGCCAGGCGGCGCGATATGGCGCAGGCAGCGGCGAATTGAACGGTGTAACCTATTATCAGGACTGTGAAGGTATTCGCGAGACTGCCAACCGTTCTGCAATTCTGACGGAGTTCGATGACATCAACATCACCTATGACCGTGGCGTGGACGCTAACGGAAAGCAAATTCCAATTTTGGATATCGATCCCAGCCCCAATGCAGATACCTGCCCAATTGAAGATAATATGATTCGCAATGGAGATCGGATCATTGTGCAAGTCTCTGCTTCCTATGAACCGATCCTGCCACTCACGAATCTGGAACCGCTTCAGGTAGTTTCAACAAATGCGCGCACGTTCCTGATCTCGGTTCCCATTTTTGGCACGGCCTTCCCCACCGGGTTTAAGGCAGAATCGCCTACGCCATCCAAAGCCGTGTCGTTTACTCCATCGGAAGAAGTAGAACCGCCCACATCCACGCCAACGTTCAACTTGACCTATGAAGCCATACGTACTGCCTTCCCGCGCACGCCAACCAATACCCCGCCGCCCACACTGACCTTTACGCCCTCCATAACGCCCACCAGCACGAACATCCCAACGGCAACTTTGACTCCAATCAACTGCACCGGAGATTATGCCGTCTGGCATGGTCCGCTTGAATTCAATGAAAATGTGATGCGGATGTGGCTTTTCAATAATACAGGTTACACATTAACCACAACGGCAATTTACGTCGAATGGAATCATGACACGGGCGGCAACCCGTCGCTGCGGCTGAACAAAGCTCAACTGGCAGGTCAAACCTGGGTTGGGGAATTATTCACTCCCTCCGCCTTTGTGCCAGCCTACTACCCAACACTTCCGCCAGGCGAGTCATATATTGAGTTCTTCTTCGATCAGCCGTACGGCTTCCAAGATGCGACGGAACGCATCATCATCACCATTGGAACGCCGGGATGTATTAGCTATCCGGTCGATTCGAGAAATTAACGATGCCTAAGGTCCGTTCGCGGAGTTTTCCACGTCCACATGAAAAAGGACAAAGTCTGGTTGAGTTGGCGATTAGCCTGCCCGTGATTCTGCTGATCTTATTGGGTACGTTCGATTTTGGGATGGCGTTGTTTTCATATTCCATTCTCAGGGATGCCGCACAGGAAGGCGCTTTGTACGCTTCGTTCAACCCCGAGAATGAAGCCGAGATCGAGAACCGCACCCGGAACATCCTGCCGCGCGAATTCGAAGGCGATGTTTTTTCGTCACCTATCGATCTGCGGGACGAGGAAACCGTCAGTGTAGTGATCAATGTGAAAGGCAGAGCCTGCGAAGGCGTGACACGAGGCGCCGCCAATTCGATCCAGGTGCAGGTCATTTATGAGTATCCGATCATCATGCCGTTCACGGGTGACATCATCGGTTCGGATACGATCCGGTTGAATGCCGCGGCTTCAAATGTAATTCTTCAACCACCATGTCAATAATGATTTATAAAAAAAATACGCGACAAAAAATTTCTGAAAATGGACAAGCCATCGTCCTGATCGTTTTTGCAATTATCGGGCTGATCGGCGTTTCCGCGCTATCCATTGACGGGGTCAATGCGTTCATTGACAGCCGGCGCGCTGATACCGCCGCTTCTGCTGCGGCGCTGACGGCTGCGTTAACCCGCATTGAAGGCGGGAATTGGCGAGCGGCGGCGCTTGCAACTGCGGCTGCAAATGGATATGACAATAATGGGGTCTCGAATACGGTCGAACTGAACACACCACCTCTTTCTGGACCCTACGCCGGAAACTCAGAATATATCGAGGTCATCATCACTTCGCACATGCCAACGTCTTTTGCGGTTGTGCTGGGCATCCCGGCCATTACCAGTACGGCGGTGGCTGTGTCACAATCCAAACCTGCGGTGATGGGTGAGATGTTTCCGGGATATGCGCTTGTCAGCCTTGCCCCAAAGACAAAATGCGAACGCCAAAAAGGGTTCTGGATCCACAGCGAAGCGACGATCAATTTGATTGGCGGCGGTTTATTCGTCAACTCAAACAACCCTGCCTGCGCGTTCCAGTCGTTTGGAAGCGGCAGTGTGCGTGTCCGCGATGCGAGCCGGATCTCGGTCGTGGGAGGCGCCGACATCCAGAAACCCAAATTGATCACCCCCTATCCAATTGAGACAGGCATTGCGCCGATACCCTATCCGCCGCCTTATAAAATGCCCCGGGCGGGGTGTGGTTCAAAGATCGCAACCGTGGATGAAAGCACGGGAACAATGACGGCTGGAAACTGGGAAGATGGGGACTTCCCCCCAGAAGGCGTTACGACTCTGGACGGCGGAGTCTACTGCATTCAAGGCGATTTTATTGTTGGCGCAGGGCAGGTTTTACAAGGCGGAGGGGTTGTCATTGTGATGGAAGATGGGAACATCAAAATCAATGGCAACGCTCAAGTTGATCTCAGTGCCCCCAAAAGCGGACCGAATGCCGGGTTATTGATCTACATGCCGATCGGCAATCACGGCGTGATCTTTCTAAATGGAAATGACGAGTCAAACTACATGGGCACGATCCTTGCGCCCGGCGCAGACCTGTATATTAATGGCATGGACTCGCTGCGGGGCGCCGCCTATCACAGCCAAATCATCGCCTACTACATCGAAGTAGACGGCACAGATAACATCGAGATTAATTACAAGGATGAGCAGAACTGGGACACCCTGAGTATGCCGGAAGTCGTACTGGTAAAGTAGCAACCAAATATTGCAAAATGATTGTAGAAGTTCTTACAGAAATGTAAGTGTTGCAATTTACTTGCATGGCGCTGATGAAACGGAAGTCGTATATAATTATATATAGTTATTACGCCAGCATACGCCGCGCCATTCCCCACTGCCCAACTCAAACAGGTGTGCATTCTGCCAGTACACAGGCAGTTAAAATCGAGAGAATGACATGAAAAATTTAATTAAGTTAGCATTATCATTCCAAACAACTGAAAAAAAACAGCAACATTCCCGCGCGCAAAGCCTGGTTGAATTTGCCATCACCCTGCCAATCCTGATTTTATTGTTAACTGGCATGGTGGAATTTGGCTTTATGCTGAACACGTATCTATCCATTCAGGACGCTGCCCGCTCCACCGCCCGCCGCTACAGCACGATCAACCCCTTTGATGCAACCGGCGCAGATGACCCTGCCTTTTACTCGGGCGCGGCTGAATACGCGATTGATTTGTTAGCTCCAGCCGGAGATCCTGACTCCCGCCAGATTGAACTCGACCCAACCCGAGACAATATCCTAATTTCCTTGATCGGCGTGGAAGTTGATGAAAGCACAGACCCAGACAGCATTTCTTCGATCATTCGGTATTCGGGCGCGCAATATTACAAGCATTTTGGCGACACCAACCCGCCAACCGGCTACCCCGACTCAGCCATTACTGCTATGATGACCGCCAATGGCGCCGAGCCATCGGATGCGGGTCTTTTGATCGTCGAAATTTATTATGGCTATGAAGGCACGCTGAACCTGCCTTGGACGACGCCTTTCTTTTCCCCCGGCAACCCTTCCATGCTATATGTGTCCGTTGCCATGCCGATTATTTACGCAAAGCCTTTCGATCAAACCGCGCCATAAACTTGAGAGAGATTTTTATGAAAACACTAGTGAGGAATATCGTGCCGCAAAAGTCAGAACGTGGTCAAGCCATTGTCTTGATCGCATTTGCGTTTATTGGCTTGGTTGCCGCGGTGGGACTTGTAACCGACACCGGACTGTTAATGATTGAGTATGGGAAGCTCAAACGCAGCGTGGACGCCGCCGCTGTAGCGGCGGCACAAGAGTTCCGCCCTGATCCAGACACCGGCAGTCTTAACACAACAGCGATGGAAAATGCCGCGCTCAGCATGTTGCAGCTCAATCAGAATCAAAACGTGCGGGATGTCACAGTGCATACCTGCGAAGATACTGGCGCAAACCGCCCCGCACTGTGCAACCCCAACCCGGTTACTGACCCGGTTAACAATAGAAAGCTGGTCGAAGTGACCGCCGTTGCAGATGTGGGTTTTGCCTTCCTAAGAGTGCTTGGAATCGAAAGCGCGGAAATCACTGTTTCTTCCATCGGCGAAGCGGCAACCATCGATCTGGTCCTGCTCGTGGACACATCCGGTAGTATGGCGTACCAAACCTCTGGCTCCCTGACCGGACCCGACCCCGGCGATAATCCCATCACATGCAATACCGCGGATAATTGCCAGCCTTTGCGCGCAGTGAAAGACGTCGCGCTGGATTTCGTTGACTCGCTCATTTACTTTGGGTATGATCGCGTTTCAGTCATCACTATGACACAGCAAGCATCTGGAGCGGGAGATGCCGTGTTGCGCGACCCTACTGAGGTACTTCCGTTAAGCTTCGATAGAGATACAATTCTTTTTACCATCGACAATCTTAAAGTGTTTCAACCCAGGGTGTGCGATGGCTCCAACGCGCCGGGAGAGTGTCTTCAATTTATAGGAGGGTCTTACAACACACCCTATTGTGAAATATTCCAGAGCGCGATTGGCGATCCAGATCCAGGCATCCGGGCAACTGCCGACCCCTCTTCTTGCCCATCTAGTAATATTGGGGGGATGCTAAAACTCGCTCAACGATCCTTCTCTGGCAGCGGAAACGCGAACAACCAGCGCCTGGACTCGTTATGGGTAACGGTGTTGCTGGCAAGTGGTCCTGCAAATGCAAGCACCCCCAGCGACGCGGATCTGGTCACCTACCCCAATGGATATTGCCCGCAAAATACCTGGCTGTTTTTTGCAATGCCAGACCCCAAACCAAAATGGTGCCGCGATGCTTACCCCGGCAATGAAAGAAGCCCGTCAAGTTCGCTGGTCGCCTATACAAATCCAATTAGCGGACAAGTGATGGACATCTCGCTATATGATGCGGAAGATTATGCCCGCGACATGGCAGATAACCTCGCAGCCATGAAGACCGGAAACGGGGTTACAATCTATACGATTGGCTTGGGTGAAAGTGTTGCTTCCCTGCAGGCAAACGGCACACCCGCCGTGACCTGCACTGTGGAAGAATCAAGCGGACCTCGCCCATGCGGCGAAGCGGAATATCTCTTTACTTATATTGCGCGTGAAGCCGGAGACGCACTCAACCCAACCATCAACCACGGCGAATACTTTTATGCACCAAACAACGTAACCTTGCGGAATATTTTTGAAATCATCGCCCAGAATATTGCCACCAAGATCTCGCAGTAACCGGGTCAAGCAGTTCTTTTTTATGATGGAGTCATTATGAATCGTATACGCATAAGAAAGGGTTCGCCCACCAAAAAAGCGCAAGCCATGGTGGAATTTGCCTTAATCATCCCAATCCTGCTGCTTTTGCTGGTTGGGCTGATTGAGTTTGGGCGTTTGTTTTACGCCTGGCTGGTAATCGAAAATTCAACCCGCTTCGGCATTCGCTACGCTACTGCTGGTTCATATAACGTGGCGTACTGTCCAGATGGGACTTGCACCAACCCCAACAAAGAGCAAGATATAAAAACAGCGCGCTTGCCATCCATCGAAGACGAAACCCGCCGCGTCATCCTCGGTTTTGGGTACAACGAATCTCTGGCGCAATCTGCCAAGGAATACTTAAACATCACGGTCTGCGCAGGTCCTGAAAACACCAATGCAGATCCGATTGGTGTTTATTTTACCCGTCCGCAAATGGGCAGCCCCACCAAATATGCTGCCTGTACGGGCAGTGAAAACGCGGGAGACCCCGGCGATTTGGTGGTCGTCGCTGCGGATTACAATTTTTCATTTATCGTCCTGCCCATTTTTGGCATCCAACCCGATATGATTCACCTTGCTTCCTATCGCGTTGGCAGGAATGAAACCTTTGAAACCGCCCAGATCGTCAACTTCCCGCCTCCCAACCCCGGCGGCGGCGGCGGCGGCTTCGTCTACTATTCTCCCACACCGACGGCAACGCCCTCCTACACGCCGACCAGCACCTTCACTCCAACACGAACCCCCACTCGCACGCCTTCGCGCACGCCTACCGTCACGCGCACGCCTACCATCACCCGCACGCCCACAAACTCGCCAACCCCCACCGGCACCCCGCTGCCTTCATGCAGCAACATCTTTATTGATCGCACCCGCTTTAATGGCGACAGTTTTGAAGCTCGCGTGAGAAACAACAACCAGGCTACAGCATACTTGATCAGTTCTACCTTAACATGGTCGCCTTCCCCGCTGAACGGCGGAAAATATTTCGATTATGTTCAATTTAGAGGTAATCGCTATTGGGAATTGACAGGCACATCAGGACCTGGAATCAATGCCTCGCCGCAAAACACCACAGCCTCTGTACCCAGCCTGCCGATGTACGGTTTTGGCACCAGAACCACTTGGGATGCAGATACCAACAATTCCACATGGGAAGGTATTTGGAACGTCAGCCTGACCTTCAACTTCCCCGATTGGGGTAACTGCACGGTGACGTCCAGCATCAATAACTTCACCGCCACACCCACGCGCACACCGACCATCACGCGCACGCCGACCATCACGCGCACGCCGA
>JACAEP010000027.1 GCA_013388795.1 Chloroflexota bacterium
CGCAGACCCCTCCCAAAGCGCATTGCTGCTTTAGTTATCGCTTTCTAACCCCGATAACCACATGAGGTATTAGCAATCCTTTCGGACTGTTATCCCACACTTTGGGGCAGGTCATCCACGCGTTACTCACCCGTTCGCCACTAGGACACTTCTCGTATTGCTACAAAAAGCGCCTCGTTCGACTTGCATGTATTAGGCACGCCGCCAGCGTTCATCCTGAGCCAGGATCAAACTCTCCGCAAAAAATTTACACTCGTGCGAGTGTGAAAGTCACGGAATTGACTGGTTCGTCATTATTTTGCTTCCTATCACTGTTCAGTTGTTAAGGTGCTTGCCATTTGAGCGAGCGGTATTCTACTCGTTCTCATAACCGCCGTCAAGGATTCTGACAGACTAAAATACCGATGCTATTTCTTTCGCATCGGTTCACCAGGCTGCAAAACCTATTGCTTTGTGTCTCTGATGGAGGCGGTTACTCAGTTGTCAATGATCTGTCTGGGAGACGAAATCTTTTCGTTGTTACTGGCGAGCGAGAATTATACGCATCTGTAATTATTTGTCAATGGATTCAAGGCATTTTAACCTTAAAAAATCGGACCAATTTTCAAGCGAACTCATTGAACGGCGCCGCGTATGACTCTATCAGATTGACCGCATTCACCACCCCTTCTTCGCCTCGTATTGCTTGACCTATTACCTGCGCACGCTCAAGAATATCTTTTGATTCAGCCTCAGCCATGGCGCTCACCATCTTCTCCATTGACAATTGATTCACACGAATGGGCTTGGGCGCAACACCAACTGCATGGACTCTGCTTCCCCAAAACGGTTGATCTGCCACGAAAGGCACAACGACTTGTGGAATCCCTGCACGCAATGCAGCAGATGTTGTTCCAGCGCCGCCATGATGAATCAACATTTTGCATTTTGGGAGCAACCAATCATGCGGCGCGGATTCAAGATATAGCAAACTATTTGTTGATTTACGTTTCATACTCCCCCACCCCGATAAGATAACGCCGCGGTTGTTTGTTCGCTTCAACGACTCGCGGATAATTACATCAATCTTTTCAGCATTTTTATTGACCATACTTCCAAATGAAACACAAACTGGCGGTTCACCTGCTTCTAGAAACTCTTTCAATTCTTTCGGCGGGATGTATGAATTGTTATACGGAAGGAAAAAATATCCAGTAACATGCACGCGCGGCTCCCAGTCACTTGAGGGTGGGATCAGGCTTGGGGACCAGGCGCACAGGATCGGCGTCCGGGGACGAGGCGGGGAATCTTTGAAGGGAAAATAAAGCTTTCGCTGGGGGAAGCCTGCGCGGCGGCGGATTTGTTCAAATCCAAGTTGCGATGTTATCCATGAAATTTGCGCGGAGGCGATATGAGTCAAACGGTTATAAACGCGGCTGCTGAAATCGGGCAGTGAGATGTTGGGGTAATCGCCTGTGGGCGCGAACATGGGAAAGAGATCAACATACACATCTGGGATGTTTTTTTCGCGGGCGAGAGTATGAGCGCCAACGGCATGAGTGAATGTGTGAATGATAAGATCCGCGCCTTTGCAAGCCTCATCGGTTTGCCGCATGACATCTGCGCCGATGGCAACCGCGTGCGTCATTAATTCGCAGACTTGCTTGAGAAAGTTGTAGCCCGCATCGTTGAGACGACGGCTTAGTTCTTCAGGGTCGCCAGCAAGCGGAAAGAAGGTAATGCCATGCTCTTCGACCAAGGATTTGAAACGCGCTGGCGCAGCAAGGATGACATTATGCCCGCGAGACATCAAGCCAAGGGATAATGGGAGAAATGGCTGGACGTCGCCGCGAGAGCCGTAAGTGAGGATGGTGATGTTCATAAAATAATCGACCGCCAACAGCAGACGGCGGTCTGTGGTCAGCGGTCTTTTTTTGCATTAATTCATCTCATGCCTGCCAGCCAACGCCCTTAGCAAAGTATTTTGATCAGCATATTCCAGGTCACCGCCCACGGGCAGACCACGTGCAAGCCTTGTGACATGCACATCATAATTTCTTAATTGAGTTTGCAAATACTGTGCAGTTGCATCGCCTTCCATGCTGGGATTCGTGGCAAGGATAATTTCCTTCACTCCCCCATTGGCAACACGCGCAACCAATTGTTTGATTTTTAAATCATCAGGTCCGATGCCTTCGATGGGAGATAAAACTCCCTGCAAGACGTGATATTTGCCTTGAAAAACGCCGGTGCGCTCGAGTGCGAGGACATCCAAGGCTTCTTCGACGACACAGATCAGGGATGCGTCGCGTTTTTGAGATTCGCAAATCTCACAGCGTTCACGTCCCGCGTCGGTGATGTTGAAACATTCGGAGCAGAAGGCGGTATTCGCCTTGAGATTTGCCAGCGCGGCGGATAAATCTTGCGAGACTTCGTCGGGCGCGCGCAACAGGTAAAAAGCAAGCCGTGAGGCGGATTTGGGTCCGATGCCGGGCAGGCGTTCGAGGGCGGTGACGAGGGATTGGATGGATTCGGGTAAGAGCATAATGAAGGTTGAAGGTCGCAGGTTGAAGGTTACAGGTCATTGACTTGCGACCTTTGGCTTTTGACGTTTGACTAAAAAGGCAACCCGCCCGCCAGCGGTCCCATCATCTTTTGCTGGAGTTCACGGCTTTGGTCAAGCGCCATGTTGACGGCGGATAAGACCATATCTTGCAGCATTTCGGCGTCGGCGTCTTTAAGAAATTCGGGGGAAATCTCGACCGATTTGCATTTCTGGTCACCAGTCATGACAACTTTGATGGCTCCCCCACCCGCCGTCGCGCTGACGGTTTCTTCGGCGAGTTTCGCCTGCGCTTCTTCCATTTGTTTTTGCAGTTTTTGAATCTGCTGCATCATTCCGCCCTGCCCGCCCATTGCGGGAATTTTGTTGAATCCTTTTGCCATAATTAAACCTCGTTATTCGATGTTCGATATTCGATGTTCGAGTATCGAACATCGTCTTTTCCTATTCATCCATATCTACAATTTCGCCGCCCAGTTGACTAGCGGCGGCGACCATGCCGTCTTGGGCGACATGTGCGGGGAGTTTGCCTTTGGCGGTAGTGACCACGCAGCGCACGGACAGAACCACGTGGAAGTGGTCTTGGATGAGACGCTGGATGGTTTCGATCTGGTCGGGTTTGTTGAGTTTTTCCACGAGCACGTCGCTTGCCATGCCGAGGATGAGAGTCTTGCCTTGCACATCAATATTCCTGACGGAGTTCATCAACGCGCCAAGATTCGCCTGCGCTTTAGGAAGTGCATTGATAAGCGGCTTCCATGCTTTGACGATGTCGTTGGAGTTGACTGCGGGTTTCACTTCTGGACTCGGCGACTCGGTCTTAACCTCCGGCTTGGATTCGGCTATGGGAGCGGATACAGGCTGAGGCGTGATTCGAGGCGCAGCGGCGGCTTGGGCAATTTCGGCTGGAGCGTCAATCACTTCTGCGAGGGCGAGTTCCAGACTCAAAGAGGGCTGCCAGCCGCCGCGTAAATCCGTTGCGGCGTTGTTGAATATTTTCATCATCCGCAATACGTCCGATGTACGAAAGGCTTTTGCGTGCGCTTCCATTTGGGTTTTGACTTCACGCGTGGCTTCAACTTGCTCGGCGTTGCCCATTTGAATGAGCATGAGACCGCGTGTGTATTCCACGAGTTGACGCGCCAACGAACGCGGATCAGCGCCCGAGTCGAGGGCTTTGTGAATGGTTTCAAGTCCGCGCGCGGGTTGATGGTCAAGGATTGAGTTGATGACATCGAGAACGGTTTGGCTGGTTGCCGTGCCGAGGATTTGCTGCGCGAGGGCAAGTGTGATCTTCGCGCCGGTGGATGCGAGTTGATCAAGCAGTGATTGCGCGTCGCGCATTCCGCCAGCCGATTGGCGGGCAATTAAGGTTAAGGCTTCCTCATCGGCTTGGATGTTTTCGGAGGCGGCGATCTCGTTGAGGTTTTTGACGATCTCATCAATCGGCACGCGGCGGAACTCATGACGCTGACAGCGCGAGAGCACCGTGGCGGGGATTTTGTGAATTTCGGTGGTGGCTAAAACAAAAATAGCATGTGGGGGCGGCTCTTCAAGCGTTTTGAGCAGGGCATTGAATGCGCCACCGGAGAGCATGTGAACTTCGTCGATGACATAGACTTTGTATTTGCCCTGCGACGGCGAGAAGTTGATTTTTTCGCGCAAGTCGCGGACATCGTCCACGCCGTTATTGGAGGCGGCGTCGATCTCGATCATATCCATGAAGCGGTTTTCGTTGACCGCTTTGCAGTGTTCGCATTCGTTGCACGGACGTTGAGCCGGGTCTTCGTTGAGGCAGTTGACCGCTTTCGCCAGTAAACGCGCGACAGTGGTCTTGCCCGTTCCGCGTGGACCGGCGAAGAGGTAGGCGTGACCGACTCGGTCTGCCCTGATGGAGTTGGTCAGGGTTTGGATGACGTGACCTTGTCCGATGACTGTGTCCCATTGTTTGGGACGGTACTTGCGGTAGAGGGCTTGGGTCATGGTGGGTATCAGGTACTAGGTATCAGGTTTCAGGTCGAAAGTCAAAGGGCTTTATTCGATATTCGAATATTTATTTTTCGAATATCGAATAACGAATATCATTTTTTACGGCACTTTATACACGGCTCTTAAATTTCCCTGCGAATCGAACAAACGAGCTTCCTCGCCGGAATTCCAAACTCCTTCACCAATACCCCAGTACAAGTCAATGACGGTGTCGGTTCCAGCAACGGTGTGGACTTGCACAGCTCCGCTTGGATAAAGAGTAACTTTGGGGAAGGTGTAGGTATTGCCGTCTTCATCCTTGAGTTGCCATGAAGTGATGTCAAGCTGCCCTTCCCCATCAAATTTTACGATTACCACTTCCGATGTCAACACACCGGAACCGATGACGCTGCTGATCTTCACAGGAATATCCTCTTGCAATTCGGCGCCCGGCGCAGGCGCAGAGGCAAGCGCCACCGGCTGAATCACAGCGGGCTGACTGACGGCGCGATAGTTGCGGTCGTACCAGAACAGGATACCGCCCGTCACGCTCGCCGAGACGAAGACGTTCAACAAAAGGTATTGGATGAGTTTTCGGCGATCCATCGTGTTCGAATCATAGCACAGAAACGTTACAGGTTGCAGTCCGAATATTATTTTGACATGGAGATGGCCACCCAATCCTTCATTTGACGGACTTCGCCTCGCTTCAACCCTTTGGCCTGCCCTGCCTCTATGACGCTTTCTGCCTGGTGATCCAAAATCCCACTTAATATGATCTCTCCATTGGGCTGAAGCAAGTCTGCCAACCCCGCATCAAAGAGACGGATGAGCGCCGGCGCGAGGATGTTCGCCACCACCAGCGGCGCGGACTTGAACGCAAATTGCCCCGCCAGCGTCTCGGTCACAGAACCCTGCCCAAGCAAAAGTTCCTCCCCTATTCCATTCAAGTCTGCGTTCTCACGAGAGTTTTTTACAGACTCGATGTCAATATCCACGCCGAGGACGGTTTTTGCGCCGAGTTTGAGCGCCGCAATGGAGAGAATGCCAGAGCCGCAGCCGACATCGATGACTCGATATTCGATATTCGATGATTGGTTTTCGACGTTCGAATTTCGAATATCGAAGTGTCGTTCCATCAACTCCAAACATAATTGCGTGGTCGGATGCGTTCCCGTCCCAAACGCCATGCCGGGGTCGATCTTAATCGGGATTCGTTTGGGGTCGGGGTTGTCCAACCAGGCAGGCAGGATGAGAAGTCTCTCGCCGATGAGGATCGGCTTGTAGTTTTGCTTCCAGGCTTCCATCCAGTTTTGATCCGCAATCTGCTTGTATGCCGGAGTCGGTACCGGCGTAATCATTCCCAAATAGAAAAGCGACTCTTCAATCTTCTGTCGCGTCTCTTCAAGCTGATCATTGACCTCCAAATAGGCGCGGACGGTGATGGGACCCGTAGCCGTGCCTTCGTCTTCATCGTTCACAAAACGCACACCCTGTTCGGTCATCACGCCGTTGGGCGCGAATCGCGCCAGCACATCCGCAACAGATTCGGCGAGTTCGCCGTTTACGGTTAAAGATACTTCAAGCCAGTTCATCTACTCTCCCGTTGTTATTTATTCTCAGCGCGATAAAACTTAATCTGCGCCTTTTCAAGTGTGACCAATCCTGCTTTGATATGCGGATCAATGATTTCAAGAAAGGCTTCGAGCTTTTCCTTAGTATCCACGATTTCGACAACCATTGGCAGGTCTTCGGAGAGACGCTCGATCTTGAAGGTATGGATGACGCGGGTGTTCGCGCCGAAGCCCATCATCCCGCGCAAGACGGTCGCGCCTGCCAATCCCTGTTCGCGGGCTTGCAGGACGATCCATTCGTACAGCGGTTTGTGATCACATTTATCCGACTCTCCGATAAAAATACGAAGCAGGCATCCTTCTTCGGGCAGTTGCATGATTACCTCCAGATCAAATATGAAATGGTGCGTCCAAGCCAGACGGCAAAGAGACCAACGATCAAATTCGCGCCGATGTTTGCAAAAGCATTCAGCATTTGACTGTCGCGCGCAAGGTTGAGCGTTTCGTTTCCGAACGAAGAAAAAGTGGTAAAGCCTCCAAGGATGCCTACGAATACAAATAAACGCGACTCGGTTGTAAACACGCCGCGCGTTTCGGCAAGTTGGGCAAGAAAGCCAATGATAAAACAGCCGATCACATTAACCGCCAGCGTTCCAAATGGGAAACCGACGCTTTTCATTGCCTGCTGAACCCACCCGCTGACCAGATAACGCAAAACCGAGCCGATAAATCCGCCCGCGCCGACGAGAAGAATGTTTGTCAAAGTTTGTCCTCAACACCGACCGC
>JACAEP010000117.1 GCA_013388795.1 Chloroflexota bacterium
ACGATGAGATCGGCTGGATGCAGGAAGAGGACGGCAATTATCAGAATGCCCGTTACGAAGACCTGCGTCCCGTCTCGCGCGAATACATCCACAAGACCCGCCTGCGCGTGTTGAATGGATTGATTCCGATCGGTCGCTTCATGCTGGACGCCGGGTCTGGTCCCGTCCAGTATGAGGAATACAAGTCCTATTCTGCGGGCTACCAAAAACGCATCTGCCTCGACATTTCGATTCAAGCCTTGCGCGAGGCGCGCACCCGCATTGGCGATCACGGCCTGTTTGTCGTCGGCGATCTGGCAAACCTGCCCTTCAAAAAAGATTCCTTCGACGGCGCCGTATCCATGCACGCGATTCATCATCTGGCATTGCCCGAGCATCCCAAAGCCTACGCGGAGATTCACCGCATCCTTGCGCCGGGGCGGACGGCGGCTATCGTCAACGGTTGGCACAATCCGCTTTTGATTCGCATGGCAGAACCGCTCATCGGGTTGATGCGGAAGATGTCGGGTAAATCTGCCAAGAAGAAAAAAGAATGGCTCAACGAGGAGGACCCCGCAGGCACATTCGTGCAAAAGATGACGCCGGAGTGGTTGAAGAAAGAAATTGGCTCGAAGATGACGATTGAAATCAAACCCTGGCGCAGTCTCAGCACCCGCATCATGCGCTGGTTCGTGCGTCCCCTCGGTGGGCGGGCGTTCTTGAAATTCATCTTCTGGCTCGAAGGCGTCTTCCCGACGTTCTTTGCCGAGAACGGGCAATATCCATTGATCGTGATTAAGAAATAATTGGAGCAACTCATGGACTGGAAAAATCAAATTGTGCTTGTCACCGGTGGAACCGGCTCATTTGGCAAGAAGTTCACCAACATTTTGCTGCAGGAGAAACAGCCGAAGAAGGTCATCATCTTCAGCCGCGATGAATTGAAACAGCACGAAATGCAGGTGGGTGGGTTTAACGATCCGCGCCTGCGTTACTTTATTGGCGATGTGCGTGACCGCGAACGTCTCGTCCGCGCGATGCACGGCGTGGACGTGGTCGTCCATGCTGCAGCGCTCAAGCAGGTGCCCGCCTGCGAATACAACCCAATGGAAGCCATCAAGACCAACATCATGGGTACGGCCAATGTCGTTGAAGCGGCGTTGGATGCAGGCGTGAAGAAGGTTCTCACCGTCAGCACGGATAAAGCCGTCAGCCCGGCGAATTTATATGGCGCCACCAAACTCGCCGCCGAGAAGTTAACGATTCAGAGTAATGCCTATGCCGGAGGCTCAGCAACCCGCTTCTCCTGCGTCCGATATGGGAACGTCGTCGGCAGCCGCGGCTCGGTGGTGCCCCTTTTCCTCAAACAGCGTTCGACCGGCAAGATTACCATCACCGATGACCGCATGACCCGTTTCTGGCTCTCGCTTGAACAGGGTGTGCGTTTTGTGATCGACAGTATCGAACAGATGGAAGGCGGGGAAGTGTTTGTGCCGAAGATTCCCAGCACGAAAGTAACTGATCTTGCCAAAGCCATTGCGCCTGCTGCCAAGTTGGAAATTATCGGCATTCGCCCCGGCGAGAAATTGCATGAAATGCTTATCTCCGAGGATGAGGCGCGGCATACGATTGAGTTGGAAACGATGTATGTCGTTCAACCTGCCGAGGCGACCTGGTTTGGCTATTCCTGGCAAGATAGGGGTAAAATTCTAAGTGAAGGGTATTCATACTCCAGCGACAACAACAGCGAATGGCTTGACGTGGAAGGCATCAAGAAATACATTGCGCCCTTCGAAGAGTTGTTTGCGCAGGGAAAATTGGAAGGATAGTTCGCGGGTTACAGGTTACAGGTTACAGGTTGCAGGTTACAAGTTGCAGGTTCAAAGTGTTTCAACCTTTCAACCTGCTAACCTTAAACCTTCCAACCTTCAACTTTCAACCTTCTAACCTTCCAACCTTCAACCTTCAATACGGAACTCGACTCATGAAACTCCTACTCACCGGCGTCAGCGGCTTGCTCGGAATCAATTTTGCCCAAGAAATGATGGGCGATTACGAGATCGTCGGTGTGGACCGCGGCAAATTGCTCCATACTCCTTTTAAGGTTCTGAAGCAGGACTTGCTTGAAACGAATGCTGTCGAAAAAATTCTTGAAACCGCCCGCCCCAATTGGGTGGTCAACTGCGCAGCGCTTGCCGACTTGGACATCTGTGAGAACGACCCCGATCTTGCCAAAAAATTAAACACCGACCTGCCCCGGCGGCTGGCGCGCGCCTGTAAAATGCAAGACATCTCCTTTGTGCACATCTCCACCGACGCGGTCTTCGATGGCGCCAAAGACGGTTATTACAGTGAGGAAGATTCCCCCAACCCCCAGGGGGTGTATGCCAGAACAAAACTCGACGGCGAATGGGCAACCCTTACAGAAAACGCCAACGCCATTGTGGCGCGGGTCAACTTTTACGGCTGGAGTCTGAACGGGCGGCGCAGTCTTGCCGAGTTCTTCTTTAATAATCTGACCAATAATAAAAGCATGAGCGGCTTCACCGATGTCATCTTTTGCCCCATGCTGGTGAACCACACCGCCCGCACCCTCGTAAAAATGCTGAAGCGCGGATTGAAAGGCTTATATCATCTTGTGGGACCTCAAGCCATGAGCAAATACCAGTTTGGGGTCGAGATCGCCCGCCGTTTTCACCTGCGCGAGAGCGACATTACCCCAAAATCCGTCAACTTTTCCGGATTTGTTGCCAAGCGCTCCAACAATTTGTGGCTTTCCACCCGCAAGCTATCCGCAGATCTGGGCGAAGATTTACCTAATTTCTCCACAGGTTTAGACGAGTTTTATGCACAACATCAACAGGGTTATCCACAGAAAATCCGAAGTTATCAACAACCATAACTGAATTAACGTATTTTTTCACAGTTTCCCCACAGATCGACCAAATAATGTCACCTTTTTTCACCAGAAAAAATACCGGTTTTCCCAAAAATTAGTGGTTTTTACTCTCAGTTATCCACAGAATCCACAGACTTATCCACAAGTGATTTAGTGGTTATTCACAAGGGACCCACATGAAAAACCCGCTCCGCCGCGAAGAATTACTGATGTTCTTCCTTGCCCTTCTTATTTTTTTGAGATACAACTTCTCATGGGACCTCTTCGCTCCCCTATTTTTCACCCCCGCTCCAAGCGTGACCGGCTATTTGACAAATTCCCGCCTCGGCGCCTGGACTTATACCCTGATTCACCGCAAAGGGCTTGGAATTACGCTATATGGTTTAAGTCCCCCTACTGACCCTCCCCTGGTGGAACTTCACCGGCATAGTATTCTTCGCCCACTCCAGCGTTGACCGCATCTTCGAAGATGGCTTGAAGCACAAAGACGCGTTTCAGAATACGCATTTGGGCAGAATTGGCAGATAGTTTGATACCTCATCCTGAGCGTAGCGAAGGACCTCTATCTCAATAATGCGAGACTCTTCGCTCAGAGTGACATTAAACAGACTCGGAGGAAAAATGGAATTCAAAATCAACAACCACACCATCGGCTTAAGTCATCCCACCTATTTCATCGCCGACATCGCTGCGAATCATGACGGCGACTTGGAACGCGCCAAGCTTCTCATCCGCCTTGCCAAAGAAGCGGGCGCCGATGCCGCCAAGTTCCAGCATTTTCAAGCGCCCAAGATCGTCTCGGAATATGGCTTCACCCACATGAATTCCAAAGTCAGCCATCAGGCAGCCTGGAAAAAATCTGTCACTGAGGTCTACGCTGCTGCCTCCGTCTCCCAGAGTTGGACGCCCATCCTCAAAGAGGAGTGTGACAAGGTTGGCATCGACTTCTTTACCTCGCCTTACGATTACGACTCCATTGAACACGTTGACCCGTACATCCCCGCCTTCAAAGCAGGCTCCGGCGAAATTGACTGGATCGAGGCTCTTGTCCACATGGCATCCAAAGGCAAGCCAATGATCATTGCTTGCGGCGCGGCAGACATCGCTGATGTACAGCGCGCTGTCCATGCGATTCTCGCAGTCAATAAGCAATTGTGTCTGATGCAGTGCAACACCAATTACACTGCCAGCCCCGATAACTATAATCACTTGCACTTGAACGTTCTTAAAACGTTTGCCACCATGTTCCCTGATGTGGTTCTTGGCTTATCCGACCATACTCATTCCGTTGCTCCGGTTCTCGGCGCGGTGACATTGGGCGCGCGCATGATCGAACGTCACTTCACCGACAGCAACGACCGTGAAGGTCCAGATCACAAATTTGCGATGAACCCCGAAAACTGGGCGAAGATGGTCGAAGAGACTCGCCTGCTCGAACGTTCATTGGGCAGTTCGGATAAGTTCATTGCTGGTAACGAACAGGAAACCAAAGTCGTGCAGCGCCGCTGTCTGCGAGCTGCGCGCGATATTAAGTCCGGTGAAACCTTCACCCGCGAAATGATTGACGTGCTGCGCCCTGCCACACCGGGCGCAATCAAACCGCATGAGATCGAGAACGTGATTGGCGCGAAGGCTTTGGTAGATATGCCAAAAGGCAAAGAGCTGCGCTGGACGGATCTGGGCGCTTAAGAGGATACTCGGGAAACGATATTCGAGCATAGCATTCCGAAGATCGAATATCGAATATCAACATGCGAATTATTTACTTCTCCCCCGGCTACTCCACCCACGATCATCGTTTTCTCAAAGCCATTTCGGATGGCAGGCATGAGGCGTTCTTCGTCCAGTTGGAAGGTAACGCGCGCCGGATCGAAGATCGCCCCGTGCCGGAAGGGGTGATACAGGTGATCTGGAAAGGCGGGCGCAAACCATTTCAATGGCGCAATCTTCTGTCGTTGACCCTCGACTTTCGACGTTTGACGCATGAGATCAAGCCTGATCTTGTCCATGCGGGTCCGATCCAAACCTGCGCTTTGATTGCCGCGCTGGCGGGCGCGAGACCCCTCCTCGCCATGTCTTGGGGATTCGACTTGATGGACGATGTCCACAAAGGCTGGATGTGGGAATTCGCCACGAAGTACACACTCAAACGTTCCACATTCTTCACCAGCGATTCCAATGTGACCAAAGATAAAGCGGTTGCGTATGGCATGAACCCGGAGAAGACCATTGTCTTTCCGTGGGGGGTGGATTTAGATCATTTCAGAACGAAGAATGCAGAAGACAGGATGGCAAAAGAAGGCTTTGTTTTATTTTGCAATCGCGCCTGGGAGCCGCGCTATGGCGTGGATGTGCTGGCGCGCGCCTTTGTTAAAGTAGCGCGACAGCGGGAGGATGTCCGTTTGCTTTTGTTAAGCGGAGGTTCACAAGCGGCGAATATTCGAAGAATTTTGCAGAGCGGCGGCGTGGAGGAATACGTCACCTTTGGCGGGCAGATCTCACAGACCGACCTTCCGCGCTGGTATCATATGGCGGATTTGTATATTTCACCCTCGCATGTGGACGGTTCATCCGTGTCGTTGATGGAAGCCCTGGCATGCGGGTTGCCGTGTCTCGTGTCGGATATCCCTGCCAATAAGGAATGGGTATTTGAAAACAAGAATGGCTGGCTGTTCCGCGATGGCGATGCGGATCATCTGGCGGAAAAAATTCTCGCGGTGATGAATCAGCGCGAGGAATTGCCTGAGATCGGCAGAGCCAGCCGGGGCGAGGCAGAGAGGCGCGCGGATTGGAAAAAGAATGCCGCGGCATTGATGGAAGTCTATCGAAGCCTTGCTTAATTTGTAATTATGAGGAGGGCGATAGCCCGACGAAGCAGTCTTTTTATTAAGGTCAGAGGCTGCTTCGGGGTTCACCCTCGCAATGACGGGAAAGGAACATATGTTATCGAAACAAGAATTGCTGGATGGGTTTGGTCAACTCGGCTTGAAAAAAGGCGAGACGATCATTGTGCATACGTCGTACAAGTCGCTGGGCGGGGTGGAGGGCGGCGCGGACACGGTCATTGATGTGATGTGTGAATTGGTGGGCGGCGAAGGCACGGTGTTGTTCCCCGCGTTCAACTTTCAATCGTGGACGGAGAACCATTACTTTGATATCAAGGAAACGCCTTCGAAGATGGGCGCGATTACCGAGCAGGCGCGCCTGCGCCCAAACGCGCTGCGGACGCCGCACCCGATTTACAGTTTTTCGGCGTTGGGCGCGCGCGCGGAGGAGTTTTCCAAAACCGATGACGTGGAAGCCTACGGCCCCAATTCGGCGTTTGCGTTATTCCATAAAATCAACGGAACCATCGTGAGTATTGGTCTGGATTTTAACAGCACGTTCTCGATGCATCATTACATCGAATATAACGTGGGCTGCGATTACCGCCGCGTCAAGGAATTCTCCGGCATTTATGTCGGTTACGACCGCAAGCCGCAGATCAAGATGTATTCGATGTTCGTGCGAAAGGACGATACCGTCAGGACCTACATCAACCCCGGCATGAATGAACTGCTGGCGGCGGGCGTCATCAGGGAAGCGCAGGTGGGCGCGGCAAAGATCCACTTTGCGACGGCGAATGATTTTTACGATAATATGTCGGTGATTGTACGCGAACATCCTGAAAAACTGCACATCATCGAAGAACCGAAATATCGAAAGTTCTAACGGGAAAGGCAATCGTAAATCTAAAATCGAAACTTGCATGAAACCCTACACCTCCCTCAAATCCATCCTTGCGGAATTTTTTCCTCTGCACCGCACTCTCGTCTCTGACGACCATGACAAGACATTGGAGATCGTCGGCTCATATATGCCCGATTCTTCCAATTACACAATTGAAACATACGCGCCGCTGACTCCTGTTTGGACGTGGAAAGTGCCTGAGCGATATGTCGTTCACGAAGCCTATCTGGAGATGGAAGGCGGCGAGCGGATTGTGGACTTTAAAGATAATCCGCTGCACATCGTTTCGTATTCGTTGCCGATTGATAAAGTTCTAAGTTTTGAAGAGCTTCAGCTGCATTTGTATTTCAATGAGAAGCGTCCGCATACGGTGCCGTGGGTGTTCAAATATTATGAACGTGACTGGGGGTTCTGTTTACCGAAAAATACTTTTGACAAACTTCCGCGCAATAAGAAATACCGCGCGGTCATCAAATCTGAATTCATCACCGACCCGGCGCAGGGGCTCAAAGTTGCCACGGCGGTTGTCCACCCTGAAGGCGGACCCAACCCAGAAGCGGGCGAGTTTTTGGTGCAGGCGCATACGTGCCACCCCATGCAGGCGAATGACGACGGAGCGGGTGTGGTTAGCGCCATTGAACTGGCGCGGCGACTCGCGGAAAAACCTCTGCCCGCTGGCTCGATGAGCGTCCGCTTCTGGTTCGGACCGGAGACCATTGGTGCCATTGCCTGGCTGGCTCACAACGAGAGTCTGATTCCCAATTTACGCGGCGGCATCTTCATGGAGATGACGGGTAACCAGAATAAAATCGCCTGGCATCATACGCGGCAGCATAGTCATCTGCTGGATAAAGTAACGAGTTACGTGTTGCGGGATACGGATCACGACGAGCGCGATTTTGCCGCCGCCCCCGCAAATGATGAGCGCGTCGTCAACGGGCCAGGCGTCAACGTGCCGTGCATCTCCATCAACCGTTTCCCTTATGACGAGTATCACACTACTGATGACAATCTCGACATCATGCATGAAGATATGCTCGTCGGCGCGGCGCAAACTGCCGAAGAAATCATCCGCATCTACGCCAGCAATTACACGCCGATGCGCACCTTCCGCGGACCGGTCTTCCTCAGCGGCTACGGTCTCTGGGTGGATTGGCGCGAGAATTGGGCTCTCAACCGCGCCATCGAAAAGATCATGATGCGCTTCGAAGGTCAACACACCATTTTCGAGATCGCTGAACAGGTTGGCTTGGATTACTGGACAGTGCGCGAGTATGTGGAGAAATTTAAAGACAAAGGGTTCATCCGCCCACAACCAATTCCGTTTGAAGGTCAAGCCCAATGAGCCTATTGGGGTGGGGCAATCCGTTCTCCGTTTGGTGTGAGCCGTTGTATATTCCATGAGGAGTTATGAAATGGATCGTGAAGAAGCGCTTGCGATTGTGCGCGAATATGTCAAGAACGAAGGATTGGTGCGGCACATGCTGTCGGTCGAAGCCGCCATGCGCTTCTACGCCGAAAAGTTCGGCGAGGATGCGGAGGCATGGGGCTTGATCGGTCTGCTGCACGATTTTGATTGGGAAATTCACCCCACGTTGGAAGAGCATCCGCAGGCGGGCGCTCCCATTTTGCGCGAACGCGGCGTGCCTGAAGACATTGTTCAGGATATTTTGAGCCATGCTGATCATCTCGGTCTGCCGCGCGACACCCTGCGCCGCAAAGCCATCTGCGCCTGCGACGAAGTGACGGGGCTCATCACCGCCGTCGCCTTAGTGCGGCCCTCCCGTTCTTTATATGACCTTGAAGCCAGTTCCGTCAAAAAGAAGTGGAAGGACAAAGCCTTCGCCGCCGGAACCAACCGCGAAGAAATGGAACACGCCGCCAAAGAATTTGGCGTCGAGTTGTGGGAGCACGTCGGCAATGTGATTTTGGCAATGAGAAAGATCGCGCCGGAGTTGGATCTGGTGGGGAATATTCAGAAGTAAAACAAAAATCTCCGAAGCCTGTAAAATTTCGGAGATTTTTGTTTTCTATTTCGGTTTTTGGGTTGACAATATTTTTGGCAATTTCTCCAATGGCTCGCGACCCAAAGTAACCAACTCAGTTCCAGCCCGCGCCACATCGGAAGCGCGTGCCTTCAACTCGCGAATGCCAATCTCTTTCATCTGCTTTTGTTTTCGCGCCATGTGGCTGCCTCAGTGACTACATGGCACTCCCTGAAATACAAATTCGTCAATATCAAAACCTCTAAAGCGCAAGACCTTGGAGATTTAGATTTCAGACTACTTCTTTTTCTTCTTCACCAACTTTGTTGGTTTCTTCGCCGGTTTCGCCTTTGCCTTTGCGGCAGGTTTAGCAGCCTTCCCCTTCGGAGACAATGTCTTCGCAGGAGACTTCGCTTCTTTCTTCTTTCCACTTTCTTTTTTTTTCGGTTCTTCCTTCGCAACCTTCACATAACTCTCTAACATCCACCCCACCGCAATGGACGTAATGTCCTCGCCCGGCTTGACTTCCACCACCACATCGCCCTTCGAGGAGGCGCGTTTTCTGACAGCCGCCGCATCTAATCTCGCAGACTTGGGGGCGCCCTTGCTCATGTGAATCGTTGCGACTTGATTCGGTTTACCAGAGGCAATTGCCGCAATCTGTGATTTGCCCGGCAAGTCCCAAGCCGCCACGCCCTTGCCGTACCGTCCCTGCACAGGGAAGTCTTTCTGGTCCACGCGTTTGGCTTTGCCTTCGTTGGTAAGCAGGAAGATGTCGCCATCGGCGGGCAGAATGTCCATGCCGACCACTTCATCTTTTTCTTCCAATTTCATGCCGTTTACGCCCGCCGCCACAAGACCCATCGGGCGCACATCATCTTCCTTGAAGCGAATCGCCTTGCCGCTCGCTGTGACAAGCAGAATTTCTTTCTTGCCGTCGGTGATGCCAACAGAATGGAGTTTGTCGCCTTCGTTGACCTTCACCAGCACAAACGTCTGCGACGATGGACCGGGCAGTTCCGTGACCAGACTTTTCTTGATCATGCCAAAGCGCGTGGCGGTCAACACACACACTTCCTCGCCCAGCGCAGACTTATTCGCTGGTAAAGAGAACACTGCTGCAAGCGTATCCGTGTCGCTCAAGGGTGAGACGCGATGCCACGGCACACCCTGACTCAACTTGCCCGCTTCGGGAATCAAGTGCGCGGCAATTGCGGCGGCTTTACCAAGTTTGCTCACAAAGTAGATCGTATCCGTTGTAGATGCCTTTACTAAAAATCTCGGCGCGTCATTGCCGGAATGGCGCGGCTGTTTATCGTCTGCGGTGCGTGAGACCAGTCCATCATCGGTCACGCCAATCCATACCGAAGCGTGCGGCAGTTGGCTGGCTGTAATAGCAGACCCCGCCTTCGCGCCTTCCTTCACGCTTACGATCTGTGTGCGGCGGCGGTCGCCATACGCGGCTTTGACTTTCTGAAGTTCGTCTGCCACCACGACGCGCATCAGTTTCGGCGTCTTCAAAAGTTTGGTCAACTCGGCAATGGTCGCGGTCACTTCCTTATATTCCGTTTCGATCTTCTTGCGTTCGAGCGCGGCGAGACGGCGCAATTGCATGTCTAAGATTGCGTTTGCCTGAATCTCCGTCAGCTTGTAACGCTTCATCAGTTTGGCGCGCGCCGTTTCCACGTCTGGCGCGGAGCGGATGAGTTCGATGATCTCATCCAAATTTTTCAAGGCGACGAGGTACCCTTCGAGGATGTGCGCCCGCGCCCTGGCTTTTTCCAGGTCAAATTCGGCGCGCCTCTTGATGACCGTCAGCCTGTGTTCCAAGTAGACGCGCAGCGCCTGTTTGAGAGTGAGTGTGCGCGGTTCGCCGTCCACCAATGCCAGCAGGTTGATGCTGAAGGTGGTCTGCATCGGGGTGCGCTTGTAAAGGTCACGCAACACAAAGTTCGGGTCTGCGTTCTTGGTCAGTTCAAGCACAATGCGCATGCCCTGGCGGTCTGACTCGTCGCGCAAGTCTGAAAGACCTTCAAGATGACCGTCGCGCGCCAGCTCGGCGATGCGCTCGATCAAACTGGACTTGTTGACCATGTAGGGCAGTTCCGAAACGATGATGCGGCTCTTGCCGCGTTCCATCTCTTCGATATGCGCCTTTGCCTGCGCCATGATTCGTCCGCGCCCCGAGCCATACGCCGATTCGATGCCTTCGTTCCCCTTCTCTTCGATGATGAGCCCGCCGGTTGGGAAGTCCGGTCCCTTCACGAACTTCATCAACTGTTCCACGTCGATGTCGTCGAGCTTCTCCCAGCGTTCGAGCATGAACACGAGCGCGTCCACCACTTCACTTAAGTTATGCGGCGGAATGGAAGTCGCCATGCCTACGGCAATACCCGTCGCGCCGTTCACAAGCAGATTCGGAATTGCGGAAGGAAGCACACTCGGTTCTTCGAGCGTATCGTCGAAGTTGGGGACGAAGTCAACCGTATTTTTGTTGAGGTCATTCAAAATGTCGAGCGCGGCGGCGGTTAATCTCGCCTCGGTATACCGCATTGCGGCGGGGGGGTCGCCATCCACCGAACCGAAGTTGCCCTGACCGTCCACCAGCATGGTGCGCATCGAAAAATCCTGCGCCAAACGAGCCATCGCCTCATACACCGACGAGTCGCCGTGCGGATGATATTTACCCAACACCTCACCCACAATTCTCGCAGACTTTTTATATGGCGAATCGTTGCGAATGCCCATGTCGTACATCGCATATAAAATGCGGCGCTGCACTGGCTTCATGCCGTCACGCGCATCGGGCAGCGCGCGAGACACAATGACAGACATAGCGTAATCGAGATACGCCTGCTGCATTTCGCTGTCAATGTCTATTTTTCGTACGATACCTAATTCCATGAAAAATTCCTTTTTGAACCGCGAAGACCTCAAAGAAGAAATGATCTTCTGCGCGGTAAAATTTTTGTGGTGAATTAATGTTCTATGGCGGGGCTTATCTTACGGGCAAACAAACGATGCGTCAAGCCCCGCACGTTTGGGTGATGTATCCGGGTATCAAGGCTGTACAATCTATCGTATTAGAGGCGAACCATGAAGATTAACTCGTCAAAGGAAGTATGGATCGGTCGGATCATCGCCTGGGTGTTGTTATGCGTACTTGCCAGCGGCATTCTTTTTGTCACCACCTTCATGGTGGAACCCACCCTGTTTGTCATCCCCAATTTCAGCGAACGCATTGCGGTTGCCATATATTGCCCGGTGCAGAGAGTACGTCGCTTCAGGAAGGCGCGTCTGGCACACAGGGGCATACAGTCGAGATCGCCTGCTCCTTTCCAGATGGTTCCACCGACATCATCGATAATGGTGAATACGCCATTGCCGCTATTGGCGGCGGCTTTTTGATCGGGCTATTCATCTCCTTGCCGCTATTCCTGATTCCGTTTTTCCTGATTCGTAAAAAGAAGAGTTGACCGCTTCGATTAAGGGTTAAACGTTCCTTTTCTAATCGAGCATACACCTTTCAAGCCGTCTTCTGTGCAAACGGTAATCGTTGCGTGCATTTGAGAGCCTTTGAAGTTATAGTCGAACTTTGCGCTGCTGATTAAGACGGAATTTTGAATTGAGATCGTGTCATTCACTGTCAGCCCGTCACAGCCAGTGGCAGCGACAAAATTATCAGTGGCAAGGGTGCGCGTAATTCCCTTGTCTGCATCCTGTAGCTGCACTTGAACCGATTGGAATGGCAGGGCGCTCAAACTGGTGATTTCGATGTTCATCCAAAAGATACCGTTGCAGGATTGAAAACCGCCGCCTTTTATTTTGTAATCAATGGATGGGATTGCCGTTCCCGTCCCTGTGGGTGTCGGCGGAGTGGACACCACAGGGATCGTATTCGGGTCGCGGGTAAACTCGGCATACTTGCCCGAAACCCAGCAATAATCTGTAAACACATAGGGGTTGGGAATGTAAAAATACTGCCCGGTTGGGTCACGCCCGATCACTTCTGCCTTCATGCCAACCAAGAACGAACCGACGATCTCGAATGCTTTCCCCGGGCCCGACCGGCAATGAGTGGGGCGGGTCACACGGATTTCCACCGGCGCGAATGTAGGCGTGGCAGAGACTTCCACCGTTGCTGGCTGCGTCCCAGGCAGCGGAGTTGAAGAAGGCGTCTCCGATGGAAAACGCGGTGTCAGGTAAATTAATGTCGGAGTAAAGGTGGGTGTAAGCGAAGGTGTAATGCCGGGTGTAAATGTCGCAGTCACATTTTGGGTGAGCCCGGCGATCACGGTCTGGGCGGCCGCCGTGCTGATGATATCTGCGCCGGGTTGAGCCAGCCCAGGGATGGCACACGCCAGCGTCATAAAGACAAGCATAAGGAATGGAAAAAACCATTTGGAACCCAGCATACAGTTCTCCTGTTTCAATCCCAATTATGACACGAAAATTAAAGATACCAGATCAGGTATCCCTTGCTTAACCATTTCTTGCGGCAATCCACCTCGAAACCTTTTTGTGACAACGCGTCAATGGAGGCGGCAAACCATTGCTTCAACCCGAAGGCCTTTGCAAAAGCAGTTTCCGCCGCCGAACGTTTCCACGCTTCGAAAAAATCGAAGATCGGCTCTCCCTTCACAACACGATGAATATAATTCTTGGGAAGAATGGTCTGGAATTCCTCCACATCGAAACCGGTATGGAAATTCGTGGAGAAGACCAACGCCTCCAACGACCACTGAGCGGATTCCACCCTGCGAACCAAATTCGCCGCCCAAACACTGCCAAACGGCGTGGACGTCCCTTCGATCATCAAGCCGCCCGGCAAAACATATTCCGCAAGCCGGTCGTATGCCGAGACAAAATCCTTCTCTTGATATTGTCTCAACACGTTAAAAGCGCGGATGAGCCGCACCGTCTCGCCGTTTTCCAAGGGTAAATTGAATCCGCCCAAACGAAACAGAGTTTTTTCATCAGCGAACGGAAGCGCCGCTTCAACTCGTTCCTTGTCAATTTCCACACCCAAAATCTTTAGATCGGGATTTATCTTCCGAAAGCGGGCGGCGCTTTCGAGCGTGGTGCGCGGGTCAAAGCCATAGCCGAGATCCACGAACATGGACTGGGCAAACGGGCCATCGGCGCGGGTGAGAAGCGCAGGTTCATACAGAAGCATAAAATTATCAACCCGCCTCAGTCGGTTGTCGGCGGTTTTGCCGCGGGTGGAGACTCCCTCCGGCTTTTTGTTCATTATCCGTTTCATTGGCGCTGATTATACAAATAAAAAACGCCCCGAACTCTTGTTCGAGGCGTTTCGTTTCTTTTAGTCGCCCACGGTGGTGTCGGGCATTTCTTCTGTCGAGTTGGCGGCAGGTTCTTCGCCGGGCTTGGTGAAACGGCCGTGAATAAAGCCAGTTCCTGCCGGGATGAGTTTGCCGATGATGACGTTTTCCTTCAAGCCGTAAAGCGGATCGGTGGTGGAACCGATTGCCGCGCCTGCCAACACCTTGATTGTATGTTGGAAGGATGAAGCTGAGAGGAAGGAGTCGGTGCTGAGTGAGGCCTTGGTGACGCCGAGCAAGACCTCGCTAAAGCGAGCCGGTTGTTTTCCTTCCGCGATCAACTGCTCGTTCTGCTTGCGGATTTCGAGCCGGTCAATTACGTCACCGGGCAGGTGCTTGATATCGCCGGGGCGGGTGACTTGCACTTTGCTCAACATCTTGCGGATGATGACTTCAAAGTGTTTATCGTGGATGTTCTGCCCCTGAGATCGGTATACCTTTTGCACTTCGGTCATTAGGTACATTTGACAGGCATCGCGTCCTTGAATCTTCAGGATGCGGTGCGGGTTGAGCGAACCTTCGGTGAGAGCCGTGCCGGCTTCCACGCGCGCGCCATCGCGGACGAGGATGCGCGATGTGTTGGGAATGTCCATGATGACTTCTTCGCGCTGTTCATAAGAGACGATGACCTTGCGGTCTTTCTTCTCCACAGCTACGCGCCCGCCATGCTGCGCAACAATGGTGGACTTGTCTTTGGTGGCGAGGATATCGCCTGCCTGTACTTCCGATTCGTCACGCGCTGTAATCTTCCAATCTTCCGGGATGGCGTACTCATCATGCACCATTTCGGCATGTTGGATGTGAACTTCGCGCATGTCGGCATATTTCTCCGACTGCTGGATGTGGATCACGCCTCCGATCTCAGCGACGGCGGCCTCACCCTTTGGTTGTTTGCGCGCTTCGAAAATTTCCTCCACACGCGGGAGACCGGTGGTGATGTCAGTGGTGCCGGTGGATGCCACACCACCCGTATGGAAGGTGCGCAATGTGAGCTGTGTGCCCGGTTCACCAATGGATTGGGCGGCAACAATGCCGACGGCCGATCCCAGGTCTACCATGGTGCCGCGACCCAAGTCAATGCCATAACATTTGGCGCAGATACCGTGGTCAAGTTCGCAGGTGAGCGGCGAACGCAGTTTGACTTCGGCGATGCCGGAGGCGGCGATCATGCGCGCAAGTTCGTGCGTAATGACGTCGCCCGGTTCGGCAAGCGCTTCGCCGGTCTGCGGGTGGATGATGCGGTCGGCAGCGAGGCGGCTGTACATGCGGCTGTCCATCTTCTGTCCAGCCACATCGTCTGCGCGGCGAATCCAGACGCCGTCGCGGGTGCCGCAATCGTATTCATTGATGATGATATCCTGTGCGATGTCCACAAGGCGGCGGGTGAGGTAACCGGCATCCGCCGTGCGCAGGGCGGTATCCGCGAGACCCTTACGCGCCCCATGCGTGGAAATGAAGTATTCCTGTGCGGTCAGGCCTTCGCGGAAGTTGGAACGGATCGGCATCGGAATGATACGACCGGAGGGGTCAGCCATCAAACCGCGCATACCCGCCAACTGCGAAATGGTGGAGAACCCGCCTTTTGTGGCGCCGGAGGTTGCCATGGTGGAGAGGTTGCCATCCGGATCCATGTGTTTCTTGACAGCATCGCCGACCTTGTCGGTGGTTTCCTGCCAGATTTGGATCTCGCGTTCATTCTTTTCTTGGTCGGTAAGCAAACCACGGCGGAAGTCGCGCTGAACCACTTCAACCTGTTTGAGCGCTTCGTCAATGATGGGCTTGCGTTCCGGCGGGATGGAGATATCGGCAACCGCCAGGGTGGTGCCGGATTTCATGGCGTATTCAAAGCCAATGCTCTTGACGCGGTCCGCAACGCTGGTGGTCACTTCCTGTCCGCACAGTTCGTAGACTTCGGCAATGAGGTCTTTTACGCCGCCTTTGTCCAGCTTCTTATTGACGAACTGCACTTCTTCGGGAAGGATGCGGTTTAACAGCACGCGCCCAACGGTGGTATTGATCATGCGGCTCTCTGATTTGTCCAGGCGCTTGCCCTTGTCGTCATACCAGGTCTTGGCGAGGAGTTTGATCTCGGAGTGAACTTCAACCTGTCCGAGCGCATAGGCCAGTTCCACTTCGTCCATGTCGGCAAAGGCGCGGCCATCTCCCTTGTGAGCGGCTTTCTGCTCCATCGAGAGATAGTACACACCCAGCACCATGTCTTTGGACGGGGAAATGATCGGTTCGCCGTCCGCCGGTTTGAGCAGGTTCTTTGAAGCAAGCATCAGATCGCGGGCTTCCTGAACTGCCTTCTGGGAAAGCGGAACGTGAACAGCCATTTGATCGCCGTCGAAGTCCGCGTTGAACGCGGTGGTGACGAGCGGATGAAGTTGGATGGCAGAGCCTTCGATGAGGATCGGCTCGAACGCCTGAATACCAAGACGGTGAAGCGTGGGCGCGCGGTTCAACAATACGGGGCGGTCGCCAATCACGCTTTCGAGCGCTTCCCACACTTCGGGGCGGTTG
>JACAEP010000082.1 GCA_013388795.1 Chloroflexota bacterium
CTCCAAAAAAAGAGTCCCGTTTTGCGGGACTCTTTTTTTTATCGTTCCACTTCCAGCCGTTTGACCGGGATCATCTCTTCACGGGTATCGAAATCGAACCGCTCGAAGATATCCTTGTATATGTCCACGATGCTTTCGCGGGTGAACCCCATCTTTTCGTAAGAGTAATTATGGTCACTGCTGAACGTCAGCGTTTCTTTGACCGCCTGATCAATGATGTTGGGCAGACCGGGCTTGTCGGGATAATTGAATTGTTCATAAAATCCGCGGATGACCGCCTCAGGGCGTTGGACCAGGTCGTCGTAGTTGACGATCAGGTGACGCGGGGAGGGATGCGCGTCCAGATAGCGGAGGGGGTAACGGTACCAGTGCTGGGTCAACTCGAGGATTTCGTCAATGTATTGGTATCCCTCATGCGGACCGGTGAACTGCCCGCGCGCATAGTTGATCCATGAAACAGTGGAGGGCAGCATGTCGAGCGGATTGCGGGCGAGGTAGAGGATGCGCGCATCGGGAAAGAATTCCACCAGAGTTTCGATCTTGGCGCTGAAAGCCGGGTTCTTCGCCACAAAATGCTTTGCGCCGTTGGCGTACAAATGGCGTTGCAGCATCGAGCGGTAGAAGGTCATGATGCGCCTTTTATGTCCGGGGCTGAGCGCTTGGTCGAAGTGGATGTAATCGGGGAACTCATCCATGAACGGGAAGAGGAAGGTGACAAAGTATCCATCCCAGATGTGCATGTGGATGTTCTCATCCTCTTCGGGCTGGAAGAACGAGATCGGATGTATCTTGAATTTGCCGAGTGTGGCGCGGTCGAAGGCGAAGAGCGCGCGGTGCAGAACGCGCCCAAAATACTTATTATCTAATTTTGCAACAAATTGCGTGATCTTCTTTTGAGTGACAGAGGGCGTGAGGTAAATATCCCAGGTGGTCAGGCTGGTGAAGGTTTCGCTGTCGCGCGAAAGCAGACGGTGCAGAAAGGTCGAGCCGCTGCGGAAGTTGCCCAGAATGAAGAGCGGTTTTTCGATGGGCTGATCTTTATAAGCGGGGAAGAGGATGTCGTCGAGCCAGAAGAAGAACCAGTGCATTGCCTGCCCAAGGGGCCAGACGATATAGAACAGGAGCAGAAAGATCAGTCTTTTTTTTGTGAGGCGGGCAGGGGTGTTCTTTGAGCCGAAGAAGGAGCGGTAGAAAGTTCGCCAAAAAAGCCGGAAGTTTAATGTCATTCAGGGCGGGATCCTTGAGTAAGATACGTACGGGATTGACTCCCAGCGGATAATTTTATCAGCAATTAAGGGTTTGAACGCGGGGATTCACGTTCGGACCGTATTCAGCGCGCAATGGTATGATCGTGGCATATAAAAGCAGGGACAGGACTTGCCCCTGTCCAAATAAAAAATTAATGAGGAACCATGACCAATTTCAACATCACTCCAAACCGGCGCAGGTTCGATACCGACATCAAATGGAATTTCTATAAAAAGGACACCCTGCCCATGTGGGTGGCGGATATGGATTTCCCGGCGCCCAAACCGATTCTGGATGCTCTGCGAAGGCAATTAGAGCATGGGGTATATGGCTATGAGTGGGCGAATGGCGCTCAGTTGCCCAGCGTGGTTGCAAACCGCATGGAGCGGCTTTATAAGTGGAAGATTCAGCCGGAGGCGGTTGTAGCCGTAACCGGCATCGTCAGCGGATACAGTGTGGCGGCGCGCGCGTTTTGTTCGCCAAAAAAGGGCGTGGCGATCCAAACGCCGGTGTATAACGAATTCCATGAAGTGAAAAATAATATTGGCATTCCACAGATTGATATTCCGTTCATGAAGAATGCGAAGGGGAATATCCTGACCTATGAAATTGACTGGGACTTGTTCGAGAAGCGGATAAAAAAGGCGGGGATTTTCCTGTTGTGCAACCCGCATAACCCGTTGGGCATTATTTTCTCACGCAAAGAACTGACCCGCATGGCGGAGATCTGCGTCAAACATAATGTTCTTATTGTTTCAGACGAAATTCATTCCGAACTTTTATTGAATGGTAATAAATTTACGCCGATGGCAACACTCTCGCGCGAGATTGAACAACACGTCATTACCCTGATCGCCCCTTCCAAGACCTTCAATATCGCCGGTCTATTTTGCGGCTTTGCTATTATTCCAAATAAGGAATTGCGCGAACGCTATAAGACTGAGTTGAACCATTTACGCCTGCATGTTGCCAGCCCAGGCTTGCATGCTTCGAAAGCGGCATTTTCCGGGAAGTGTGATGGCTGGCTTGCAGAACTTAACCGCTACCTGACCGGCAATCGTGATTTTCTTGTGGATTACGTTACCCGGTTTATGCCGGATGTCCGCGCCACGATTCCCGATGCGACCTATCTTGGCTGGCTGGATTTCACCCAAACCCACATAGACGGCTCGCCTTACGAGTTCTTCAAAGAAAAAGCCAAGGTGGCGCTCAGTGACGGCAGGATCTTCGGCAAAGAGGGCGCAGGTCATGTGCGCATTAACTTCGGCACATCACGGGCGATCTTAAGAAAAGGCTTAGATAAGATGCGGAAGGCGCTGGAGGAAATAAGGTGAACCATTGGGAATTCCACGCAAAAAGACGGATGGGAGTTTACCCATCCGTCGAGTCAAACGAACTATGTCGGGGAAGGAGGCGATGATTGCAGCCTTCCTTTCGTTAGGGGAACGTCTGGTGCGAAAGCAATACTCACACTTTGACCAGCTTATGGCGTGTCGCCCTTCCCTTCTGTTTTTGTTTTAGGTGGCGCTTCTATCGCAACCTCCTTTCTTGTTCCTGCCAACATAATACAACAATCCCAAAATGCTTACATTAAAAATTCTTATTAATATTGAAATTGGTTGTTCAGTCAAATTGTTTTCGCGTAACCCAAAATAAAACTTCCTTGTGAATGGGGTACAACGGCAGCATCCATGCGCCATACCAAAAACCCGCAAACTTCGTCATCAACTGACGAGCGCGCTTCAAGGTCTCGCGCTCAAGGGTCAAGGGCAGGCTCAACAATTCCTCCAACTCAGGACGAAGCTTTTTCCCAGCCAGTTTCTTAAACAAACGAAACTCGATCTGCCATGCCTCCAACTCACCGTAGATCGAGAGCGCCGTTAACACTCCCTGCTGAAGGTGACAAACCTCATGCACAAAAAGAGTCCAGGCGCGCGAATTTTCAAGCGCGGACTCTGCCGTGTAGTGAGCGGTGTTCAAATAAAAAGACCTTCCCAGCGTCCAAAACGCGCCCACACTCTTCCGCGCCCGCCTCAACCCGACCCGAATCTTTTTCCCGCGCGCGAAGCGCACCGCCGCCGCGCCCTCTTCGGAAGACTCGCTCACTTTTTGAAAATAGAGTTCCAGCCATTCTGAATGTTTCATCATCCCAATGCCGTGTTGATCAACCCTTGCAGAAAGTGTACAAGTTCGCCCATGCCCGACTCGCCCAGAGTCAGATCGTCTGCGTGAATGATCATTTTCTTTGCGCCGCTTTCGATCTCAACATCATAGACGAAGCAATCTGCGCAGCCTGTGGGGCTTGAGGGCGCAACGAAAACCAGATTCTCGATCAACTCCTTCAAGGCTGTGACTTGTTCTTCATCCAAATTCCCCTGAAGGGTCGTGCCGGCTCTTTCATCAATCACCGTATAAGAGCCATCTGCCTGCACCTCAATGATTCGCAACAGCCCGGCTATGCCTCCCGATACGGTCATCTTGACCGACCATTCTTCGCCCAGCGCTGGCGGGGTATATGAAGTGTCAGCGTTTTGCATGGAACATCCGCTAAAAAAGAAAGCGGCAGTCACTATGATTAAGATAAATTTATACATGGTATTGTCTCCTTTCATGGTGTTTGGGCGCTAGCATATCAAGAAATTCTTGTGGGCGCAATCACCCCAACTGACCAATCCATTCATGATAGTTCTTGAGAGGTGAATGCGATAGAATCGGCAATGAGGTTTTATGAGAAAAATAGCCATCCTTGGCATTGGACAAACAAAAGTAGACGAGCATTGGGATAAATCCCTGCGTGAGATTGGCGGCGAGGCGGCTTTCCTTGCCATGCAGGACGCGGGTGTGGATAAGGTGGACGCGCTCTATGTGGGCAATATGCTCTC
>JACAEP010000028.1 GCA_013388795.1 Chloroflexota bacterium
CGCGCCGCATACATTGGAAGAAAAAGACGGCGAAAATCCCCCGCCCGGCTTCCCGGGTCTTGAGACGATGTTGCCCTTACTGCTCACCGCCGTAGACCTTAGACGTTTGACTTTGGACGCTCTTATAGCAAAACTGCACACCACCTCCAAACGCATCTTCAACCTGCCCGATCAGCCCGAAACCTGGGTGGAAGTGGACGAGAACGCCGTCTATGAGATCAAAGCCAGTGAGGGTTTCACCCGCTGCGGCTGGACCCCGTTTGAAGGCTGGAAGGTGAAGGGAAAAGTCCGCAAGGTGGTTCTGCGCGGCAAAACCGCATTTGAAGAAGGAAAGGCCCTGGCAGAACCCGGCACCGGGCGGGATGTGAGAGGGTGAGCCAAACACCCCGAAGACCTACATGCGGGTAACATTTGGATACTCTTGTGCTTTCTTTACTCGTAATCTTCGTATAACTATCCGAAATATCGTTTCCATACCCCATATTTTGGGTCTTTTGTTTAGACAATATGATCGAAGCACATCAAAAAACTGTGGATAACTGCCAGTAATCTGTGGAAAAGTGACCTTCCCTGTGGACAACAAGCCTAAAATCTGGACAAATCGTCCATCCCTGCTCAAGTGATATACCCCCATATATGGGGTATGGTTATAAGTAAATCCAAAATATGGAAAGCTCGAAAAAAGTCTGGAAACAGGCCAGGAATATGTGGACAAGTTACCAGGAAACCACCCACAGGGCTGACTCTGTTTGGTTGGGCGCTCAAGCCAACGTCTGGGGTGAGGCGCAGGCGCTTTATCCAGATATGGGGGTGCAGGTATGTTATCCACATTACCCACAGTCTCTACTAATATTACGAATCCATTATGATACTTATATACCACTTGAATCGATTAAGGGTTTCCTATAAAATCCACAGCGTAAGTACTGTCCCCTCTTTGCCAACCTTGGGAGGTTGCTCATGGATATGATCAAAGTTTCAGCCAACTCCCGTACCTCAGCCGTCGCCGGGGCGATCGCGGGGGTGATTCGTGAACATAAACGGGCAGAAGTACAAGCTATCGGCGCTGGCGCTGTCAATCAGGCAATAAAGGCGTTGGTGCTTGCCTCCAGCTATCTCAAGAACGATGGGATTGATGTGGTTTGCGCCCCTGAGTTCGTGGATGTGGAGATCGAAGATAAGGTTCGCACCGCCATCAAACTGGTGATCGAGCCTCGCGCGCCTGCCAGCGCATAAGAATCAAACAGGTGACAGTTGTTGGGCTGTCACCTTAACGTATTAATTTTGCGGAGACAGGGTGGTGTGCGCATACCCGCCAAGGGTATAATTATGCCTGTGGATATGCGGTTCGAACCCAGCCGCGAGTTGGTTTGCGCGCTCAAACCGTGATCACCCCTGTGCTTTTTATGCCCAATCGAAAACGACTGCCCCGCTTTTTCCTTTTGCTGACCCTCTCGCTCGCTTTTGGGGTTGGGGTGTTTTCGCCGCGAGTGAAGTCTGTGACGGCGAAGCCGAATGGGACGCCCGCTACCAACATCGTGATCAGCGAATTTCGTTTTCGGGGAGACGGCGCCGGAAACGATGAATTCATTGAATTATATAATCCTATCAATGTCCCCGTTGATATTGGAGGCTGGCTGATCTGGGGTTCAAACAACGCCGGTTCAACCAGTACAAGAGCCACCATTCCTTTTGGAACCGTTCTGCTTCCCGGTCAATATTACTTAATTGCCCACACAAGTTATAGCGGACCGCAAACCGCTGATTTGACATACGGAACAGGCATTACCGATGACGGGGGCGTCGCGCTAACGCTCGCAGATGGGACAACCGTCATCGATCAAACAGGGTTAAGCGCAGGTTCGGCTTATCAAGAGGGAACACCCTTATCGGCGCTGACTTCTGATGTAGATCAAGGCTATGCAAGAGCAAACAATGGATGCGCCGATACAAATAACAACTCGGCAGATTTCTTGCTAACAAACCCCAGCGCCCCGCAAAACTTTTCCAGCCCGCTCATTCCATGCCTGTATATCACGCATGTAACTTCATCCAAGCCGGATGGAATATACACCTCCGGCGAAGTGATTGATATTGATGTAACATTTAGCAATAATGTGAATGTGACTGGCAGCCCCCTGCTGCTCTTGGAAACGGGAACAACCGACCGGAACGCCGTTTATCTTACGGGCAGCGACGGCGATGCAACCATCACCTTTCGATACACCGCTTCCAGCGCGGATTCTTCCGTTGATCTTGATTATGTTTCAACAACAGCCCTGTCTTTGAACGGCGGTTCCATCATAGGCGCAGTTGGGAACGCCCTGCTCGATCTGCCTGCGCCGGGCGCCAGCGGTTCTTTGGGGGCGAATAAGAATATTCAGATTGACGCAGTGGGAAGCCCAAGCATTGTTTCGTTCAAGAGGCAGGAGCCTGCCGCCGCCATCACCACTTCGGACTCGCTGACCTTTCGGATTATTTTTAGCGAGGCAGTACTCAATGTGGATGCGGCGGATTTTGTTGTGACTGGCTTGAGCGGAGCCACAGTTGCTGTCTCTTCCATTAATGGAAACACGTTTGATGTTAATATCTCAGGAGGGGATATAAATACATTCAACGGCCCGGTTGGGCTGAATATATCTCCGCTGGTTTCCATTGTGGACGTGGCGTTACCCGGCAATTCCCTCCCTCCAACGCCGGAGCCGCCCACCGATGAAACATACACGCTCGATAACACGGCGCCTGTTGTTGTCTCTATCAATCAGGCTGATACGCAGGCAGACCCAACTTCTGCCCAGCCGGTTCAATTTAGCATTGTATTTTCAGAGGATATTGATTCCGCTCTGTTTTCGGCGTCTGATATCGCCCAAAGCGGCACCGCCACCGGCGTGACCTGGTTTATTTCACCTACTTCTGATCCCCAAATATATACCCTGTCTGCAACGGCATCTGGCAGCGGCACGTTAATTCCATCCATGAGCGCCGCGCAGTTGAAAGACCTGGCGGGAAACGACAATGCGGCATTTTTCGATGGGAATTGCGCTGCGCCCGAACCGAATAATTGTGTGCAATTGAATGTGACCGGGAATCCCGCCGTCACCGTCAACCAAGCCTCTGGGCAAGCCGACCCTACCAGCGCGCTGCCGATTCGTTTCACCGTCCAGTTTTCCGAGCCGATCAACACCGCCACCTTCACCACCAGCGACATCACCCAGACCGGCACCGCCGCAAGCGTGGTGTGGAGCATCGCCAACTCTGGCGATAATATGACCTTCACACTCTCCGCAACGTCCTCCGGGTATGGAACCATTGTCCCAACGATTGCCGCCAATAAAACGCTTGATCTCTCCGGGAACAATAACACGGACAGCGCCTCCACTGATAATTCGGTTACATTTGTCTCAACCAGCCTCCGTTCGGTCATCATCAACGAAGTCGCCTGGATGGGAACCACCTCCAGCCTGACGGGCGATGAATGGATTGAACTTTACAACACCACCAACGCCTCCATTAACATCACTGGCTGGACGTTAAGAGCCGCGGATGGAACCCCCTCCGTCACACTCAATGGCGTCATTCCCGCTTTTGGATATTTCCTGCTTGAACGAGATGACGACACCACCGTGTCCGATATTCCGGCCGACCAAATCTACACGGGCGAATTGTCCAACAGCGGCGAGGCGCTGTCTTTGCTGGATGCTTCCAATGTGGTCATTGATACTGCCAATGGAAACGGCGGCGCCTGGCCCAAAGGCAGCAGCTCCACCTACGAAAGCATGGAGCGGGTTGGAACTTCCGTGGAAAGCGACAGCAGCTGGATCACCAACACCAGCGCAAAGCGCAATGGAAAAAACGCCAATAATGGAAATATTCTTGGCACACCCAAAAGCGCCAATTCCCAGGTGGTTGCCCCTTCCCCGACGCCCACTGCGCCGCCCACTGCCACGCCCGTGCCTACCAAAGTCGTCATCCCGCCGCGCCCCATCATCAACGAGATCCTCGCCCGCCCCGGCTTCGACTGGAATCAGGACGACAAGATCGACGTTTTCGATGAATTCATCGAGATCAAAAATCTGACCGTCATTGACATTTCCCTCAGCGGCTGGCGGCTCACCACCGTGGATGGTGACTCGTTTGCCCTGCCCAACGTCACCCTCAAGCCCAATCAGCGCGTTGTTTACTACGGCAAGGAAACCAACCTCCTGCTCAGCGATGGCGGCGAAACCATCCGCTTAAGCGACTCCGGCGGCAAAATCTACGACGCCTTCACCTACACCATCGCCCGCACCGAAGACGCCTCCTTCTGCCGCCTGCCCGACGGCAACCCCGGCAACTCCTGGTTCGAAGACTGCATCCCCACCCCCCTGCTTGCCAACACGCGCGAAGGCAAAGCCCCCGAAGCGCCAAATGGAAATCAGTCCCCGGTCTGCAGCCTGCCAGACACCCTGCCCATTGACTTCCTCCTCCCCGAATGCAACGGCTACGGCGCGAACATCTGGAACCCATTCTACTGGGACATCACCAACTGGCTCGACAAACTCTGGCTTCAACCCGCTGCCGAAAAATGGCGCACATTCATTGAGTAAAATAAGACCCTAAAGGTTATAAAAACCTTTGGGGTCTTTTTATAATCAGGAACAACATGGAAACCTTCTTCTCTTTTCTCGAAAAACGCGTGGATAACTCATCCTCCCTGCTATGCGTGGGACTCGATCCGCACCTCTCCGACCTCCCAAGCCCCACCGCCGCCTCCGCCCTGACCTTTTGCCTGAATCTCGTCCATCAAACCGCGCGCTACGCCGCAGCCTTCAAGCCCAACGCCGCCTTCTTCGAAGTCTTTGGCGCTGAAGGTTGGGTTGCGCTCAAGCAGGTCATTGAAGCCATCAAAGAAGAGTCAGACCGCATGGGCTCGCGCATCCCCATCATTCTGGATGCGAAGCGCGGAGATATATCCTCCACGGCTGCGGCGTATGCCCAATCTGCTTTCGAGCATCTCAATGTGGATTGCATCACCTTGAATCCGTATTTGGGAAAAGACTCCATCGAGCCGTTCCTGAATTACAAAGAACGCGGCGTCTTTCTGTTATGCAAAACATCCAATGCCGGTTCAATGGACTTGCAAAATCTGCTCGTCATGCCCATGGGTTCAGACATGCCCATGCCTTTGTATATCTACGTGGCAAAACTGGCGCAGCAATGGAATGAAAAAAATAACGTCGGCCTTGTTGTGGGCGCCACCCACCCGCAGATCATGGAAATGATCCGCGCCGCCGCGCCGGATTTGTGGCTGCTTGCCCCCGGCGTCGGCGCCCAGGGCGGCGAATTAGAGATCACGCTCAAAGCGGGTTTGCGCGCAGATGGCAAGGGGTTGCTGCTGCCCATCTCACGCGCCATCTCCCGCGCTGCGAACCCCGGCAAAGCCGCCGCAGAAATACGCGACTCGATCCTTGAAATTCGAACGGCGCTGCGTAGAAATAAACAGACAGGAGAGCAATTATCATGAATGAAAAACGAATATCGAATATCGAGTTATCGGCTCTTGCCGATGGTCTTCTCGAAGCCGGCTGTATCAAATTCGGCGAGTTCACCCTCAAGTCGGGCCTCAAATCTCCCATCTACATTGACTTGCGTTACATCATTTCATTTCCAAACCTGCTGGCGAAGGTTGGCGCAGCGTATTTGCCTTTGCTGCAGGAATTGAAATTCAGCCGCATTGCCGGGTTGCCCTATGCCGCCATTCCCATCACCACGGCAATCTCTCTTGCCGGGAATTACCCCATGATCTACCCACGCAAAGAAGCCAAGACTTATGGCACCAAAGCCGAGATCGAAGGCGAATATCATGCCGGGGAAACGGTGGCGGTTATTGATGACCTCGCCACCACCGGCGGCAGTAAATTTGAAGCCATCGAAAAATTAACCAGCGCCGGGTTGGTTGTGAAGGATGTTGTTGTGCTGGTAGACCGTCAATCTGGCGCAAAAGAATCGCTGGCGCAGGCGGGCTGCAATCTCCATGCGGTGTTGACCATTACGCAGCTGCTGGATTATTGGGAAGAGAACGGCAGGGTTGGCAAAGAAAAAATTGAAGAGACGAGAAAATTTCTGCGGGGAGTATGAATCATGACTCAAGACTCCATGACCATTCCCCTTGAACTGTCTTCCGCGCTTGCCGCTGATAAAGAAGCGCAGACTATTTTTAACAATCTTCCGCCTTCCCATCAGCGCGAATACATCAAATGGGTGGAAGAGGCAAAGAAAGCCGAAACCCGCGTCAGACGGGTTCAGAAAATGCTGGAGATGTTGAAGCAGGGTCGTGATGATGTATAACCTCTTCCGCCCCCTGCTCTTTCGCCTCCAGCCTGAGCGTGCGCATGATTTAACCCTGCAAGCGTTAAGCCTCGCCGGAAAATTTTTCCCCTCACGAAAACTGCTTGAAGCCCTGTATAACACTCCAACCAAGCCAGTGGAAGTGTTTGGCTTGACCTTCAAAAATCGAATTGGGCTGGCGGCAGGGTATGACAAAGACGCTGTGGCCATTCTTGGGCTTTCTGCTCTGGGTTTTGGTCATGTGGAAGTAGGCACAGTCACCCCCAAGCCGCAGCCGGGTAACCCAAGTCCGCGCGTGTTTCGGTTGGTGGAGGATGAAGCCGTCATCAACCGCATGGGCTTTCCTTCGCGCGGCGCAGAGTTCGTGAAAAGGCAGTTATTGCAGGTATCGGCAAGCCGTGCGCGTCTGCCGGTGGTGGGTGTAAATATTGGCAAGAATAAAGACACCCCCAACGAAGCGGCGGAGATGGATTATCTTGCTCTGTTGAAGCAATTTGCGCCATACGCCGATTATCTGACGATCAATGTCAGCTCGCCAAATACGGCGGGGCTGCGCGAGTTGCAGGAGCGTAAAGCGCTCGAAACCCTGCTTTTGCATCTGCATCAACAACGCTTGCTGGAGCAGGATCGTCTCAAGAAAAATATTCCTATTTTGGTGAAGTTATCGCCGGATATGACCGCAGCGGGCTTGGATGATGCGCTCGAAGCGATTCTTAACACCCGTATGGATGGCGTGATTGTTACCAACACGACTCTGGCGCGCGAGGGACTGCGATCACACTCCATGGGAGAATCAGGCGGGTTGAGCGGCAGCCCGCTTGCGGCTTCGAGTGAGGCGGCGCTTCGTCAAACCATAAAATTGACGAATGGAAAAATTCCGGTGGTGAGTGTGGGCGGGGTGATGGATGCGGAGGATGCGAAACGCCGCCTTGAGGTGGGGGCGGCGTTGGTGCAGGTCTATACCGGTTTGATCTATCGCGGACCGGCGCTGGTGAAGGAGATTGTGAAATCTCTTTAAGGGCGCGCCGGGCGCAGAACGGGGTGTGGCGCTTCATTGCGGTTTTTGAAGAAACCGTCGGGCAGGGGCAGGGGGTCAAGTTTGCGGTTGACGGTGATCGAGTCGGTGGGGATGAGATAGAGTCCGATCGGGCTGGTGCTTCCGAGGCGAATGTCTTCAAATGCGAAGATGACGTAACTGCTATCCGGGCTGAAGGAGGCGTCGCGGTAACAGCAGTTGCCTTCGAAAGGCGCGGCGGGCGTGGCTTTGTGCGTAAAGGTGTTGTAGAAGATCAGGTCGCCGAAGCCGTTGTTGCGGACGTTGCTGTTGAGGAAGAATAGCAGGTCGCCGTCCCAGTCGAAGTTGACGATCTCGTTGACGAATTGGAAGCGCCCTTGTGGGAAGTCATCGCCTATCGAGGAGGAGATGGACTCGCAGTTTTGTACGTCCACAGTGCGGATGGCATCTGCAAAGACGCCATTGGCGTTGGCAATGTATTCCATGGCAAGGCGTGTGCCGTCTTTGGACCATTGCACGTCTTTGATCGCCAGTTCGTTATACAAGCATCCTTCCATTTTGAGGAGGTCGCTGCGACGGGCGGCAAAGCGCAGTTTTACCAGATCGTATGGCACGATGAACAGCTCGCGGTTGACGCTGATGGCAGCTTTCTTGCCGTCGGGAGAAACGCTGAAGCCTTCGAAATATTCTGCCGAGGTGTAGTTCATGATGACTTCTTCGACTTCGGTTTCAATGTTGACGGTCTTGACGGTTTTGCCGGTCATGTAAAGAATGGTTTTGCCGTCGGGCAGCCATTGCAGATTGAATTTTGGAAGTTTATCGTTGGTGTGCTGCAGGCGGCCACTGCCATCCACGTTCATGACCCAGATGTCGTTTTCGCGCACGAAGGCGATTTTGTCTGCGCCGCCGATGACCGGCAGACCGGAAGAAATCGTTGGTGAAGCGGCGATCTCCGTCGTGGGGGTGGCAGGGATGGAAGTTGCCGTCCATGTGATGACGATGGGTTCGAGGGTGGCTGTTGGCAGGGGGGCTGTGGGCGAGCTGGCAACCGTGGGGGGGTCGAGGAGATTGTTGAGCATGTCGCCGCCGAAGAAGTATGCGCCTCCGCCGAGAGCGGCGAACAGAATCATGATAGTAACGATTGCAAATGCCGGGCTGCGGCGTTTGGGTTCGTCCGTTTTTGTTTTTCTGGCCGCGGCCGTTTTTTCAATGGATGGAGCCTTTGCCGTGACGGTTAAAACGGGGTGTCCTCCGCGCAGAAAGGCTTTGATGGTTTCGACCAATTCCATGGCGGTTGAGAAGCGGTCGTCGGGCTTCTTTGCCATGGCTGTGGAGATAACCTTTTCCATCCATGCGGGCAGGTTGGGGTTGGCTTCGAGGATGCGCGGAACCGGCTCGGTGATATGTTTGATTGCCAGCGCCAGCGGGGTATCTGCGTGATACGGCTGCTTGCCGGTGACCATTTCGTACAGGATCACGCCCAGCGCGTAAATATCCACACGCCCATCAATGGCGTCTCCGGAGGCCTGTTCGGGTGCCATGTAGGCAGGTGTGCCGATGATGGCAGAGCCGGTCATATTGCCGCCTGCCTCTCCCTGACTAAACTTGGCAATTCCAAAATCAGAAATCAGCGGAACATTCTTGCTGGTGAAGAGGATGTTGGCGGGTTTCAGGTCGCGGTGGACGATGCCTTTGGAGTGCGCTTCATCCAACCCCGGCGCGATCTGCTCCAGAACGTTGAGGGCTTCTTCGATGCTGAAGGTATGCGCTTTGATGCGTTCGGAGAGCGAGCCGCCGTTCATGTAGCGCATGACAAAATAAGGTTGGTTGTTTTCCTCGCCCACATCATAGACTGGCACAATGGCGGGATGCTCCAGCTGCGCGATGATCTTTGCCTCGCGCTCAAACCGAAGCCGAAACTGCGGATCGGAATGGATCAACTCGGGCGGCAAAAACTTGATGGCAACCTCGCGTTCGAAGCGCGGGTCCCAGCCGCGATACACGGTGGCAAACCCGCCGCGTCCAAGTTCTCCTTTGATCTCGTAACGACCAATCTTCTCTGGAACTGTCATAATGAATAAGTATACCGACTCAAATGGGCGCTGGCAAGAAAAATACCTTGCAGTTTGAACGGATTATCCCTGCATTGACAATCCGCCGGTGGCTTCCATCCAATCTGCAATGCGTTCGACGGCGGCGGGAATATCATTATCAGAGATGTCGATCTCGATCTTGGGCAGGATCGAATCCGCGAACAATTTGCGGATGACCTTTTGTTCCTCCACGAACAGGTTCAGGTCGTCGTATTGGGATGGATTGCCAGAAACCTTGAGGCGTTCTGCCCGGGCCGCGGCAAAGGACTCGGGGGAGCGCGTCAGCAGCGCCAGCCGAAAGTTGAGCGGCAGTAACCGTTCCTCCAGCCAGCGGAAATCGTAGTCCTTGCCATATTTCATCCACTGATACATGCGCGTGGAGAGATGGAAGCGGTCCACGATCCATGAATAATATTTTTGCAGTTCAAAAAGCTTTACCCAGGTCTGGTAGGTCTCCATGGCCAGGGCTTCTTCCCGCGGCTCAAAGTTAATTAATCCGCGTCCCCAGGGGAAGTTTGTAAAAGCACACCATTCTCCAGAGATGAGCGGCGAGTGGTATTTGTACTTGCGCGGCCCCACAATACGGGGATGTTCGTTAAGCGCGAAGGCAACATCGGTTTTGAACGTCAGGCGGGTGCCTTCGAGGATGATCTTGGGAGTGAGTTTGGGCATGAGGCAATTATAAAGCCACAGGCGTTCTGGGCGTTTGGCGCTGTTTGCCTGTTATGAATTCTGATAAATTTCTGAAACGATTCAACAACCCAGTTGTGGTATATTCCTGCCAAGGTAAATTTATTATGGAAGATAGAATCACGATCATCGAAGGTCCGCCCCCCATTTTTGAGCATGTCAACGATGGTTGGGCCATGGGGTTGAACGAAAGCCCGACACTCTCCATCCCTGCGCTTACACGCCTGCGCACCTTTAACGGGCCCGCCCTGGTGCAGCGCTGTTACAACGCATGGCACAACAAGACCTCCATTCACCTGCATTATCGCAACGAAACCGGGATTGAGCAAACCGCCCCCATCCTTGCGGCCCGCAACGTGGAAACCCAGGAAGGGCACGTTCTGCTCTTGTGGGTTTATCTCGATAGCGAGACGGTGGAATACGAAACCGACGACGACCAGCAAGACGATTACCCGGACGAATAAACTGATATACAATAGGTGACAGTCCCCTCGAAAGGGGCTGTCACTTTTTTTTGAGGACTCAAATGCCTACGCTTCTCTCTTCACTCAAATCGGGTGTGCTGACCCTGAGCCTTAACCGCCCCGAACGCGCCAACGCCTTCAATTTTGAAATGACCCAAGCCTTGCAAAATGCGCTGACCGACGCCGAAAAAGATTCACAAGTGCGATGTGTTGTTCTTACCGGCAATGGAAAGATTTTCAGCGCCGGGCAGGATATTTCTGAAATGAAAAAAGGCGCAGGGGAGATTTCGTATGCCGGGCATTTGGAGAAAACCTATAACCCGCTCATTCTGCAGATCCGCGAGATGGGCAAGCCGGTTGTGGCGGCGGTCAATGGAGCCTGTGCAGGTGCGGCATTTGGCATTGCATTGGCTTGCGATCTTCGTATTGCACATACCAATGCATATTTTGTCGTTGGCTTCAGCGGCATTGCGTTAGCGCCGGATTCTGGTGTTTCTCTTTTGCTTCCAAAACTTATTGGGCTGGGGCGCGCTCAAGAATATTTCTATACTAATCGGCCCATTCCTGCTCAACTGGCTTATGAATGGGGAATCGTCAACCGGCTTGGCGGTCTTAACTACCAGCGTGTGATAGACCAAATGGTCAGCGACCTGGTTCAGGGTCCGCGTGAGGCGTTTGCGTTGGGGAAGAAGGCGTTCAATCAGGCGATCCTCCCAAATTTGGCAAGCGTCCTGCGCGGAGAAGGTGTCCTGCAAGATACGGCGGGGAAGTCGTCTGAACATCAGGCGGCGGCAAAAGCGTTCTTTGAAAAGCGCAAGCCTAAATATGACTAAGTAAATCGTCGAATGTTTCTTTACCGATATTGACACAGATAGTGACCACCGCC
>JACAEP010000065.1 GCA_013388795.1 Chloroflexota bacterium
GGTCAGGGATGCGTTTAATGTTTGGGTTGACCTTATCCAAATCTTCTGCGCCGGTCTGGTTCATGGGCAGGAATGGCAAGCCAGATGCGCCTGCTTGCAAGCGGGTGATCATGCCGAAGTGGGAATATTCCTCCCATTCCAATTCGCCGCGTTCAATCGCTCCGCGCACGATGCGCAGGGAACCCACGCCGGGGTTGCCCATATACGAGAAGATTACTTTTTTTGCGCAGCCCGCCGCAACCATTTGATCGTAGATCAGGTCTGGGGTGGCGCGGGCAAGGGTGAGATTTTTCTTTTCCTGCCGAATGATCTCGTGCCCAGCGGCAAAGGGGATGAGGTGGGTGAAACCGGCGGCGTAAACCACGTCGCCATCGCTTACAAATTCTGCAATTGCTTTTTTGAGTGAAATCAATTTGGTCATATGGATTTATTTTTTATCCTTGTTGTCTTTTGCGTTGCCGCCGCCTTTTTTGCCCGAGCGTATTCGCGCCCAAAAGCCCTTGAACCAGGCAAATCGTCCGGAGGGCGGGGGCGGGGCTTTCTTCCTTCGGATATAAAACCCAATTCCCATCAATACCAGCGCTACGAAAAAGAAATCAAAATCCACCTGGTTTGAAAAATCGGATATGACGAAAAGGACGAACGCGCCCGCGCCCATGACGACAAAGAAAGTGCCAACACGTACTTCAAATGGGTCTTCGTTCTCCATGTTCGTATTTTACCCCAAGGAAAAAAACAGGAAATTGTAGTTTCTGCCCCCCCATTGGGGTCTATTCTTTTTTTATGATTTTTTCAGGGAGTTCTTGCAGCCGGTCTGCGCCAGATGTGAACATGGTGACTTCGATCTGGCGTTTGGTGAGTTTCATCATTTCCACGGCTCGTTCGGTCGAGATGGCGGCGGCTTTCAGAAATTCACCTGCCATGCCGCCGAGGGTTGCGCCCAGGGCGATGCACTTGGCGATATCCAACCCATCTTTGAGTCCGCCGCTGGCGAAGATGGTCATTTCAGGGATGGCGCGTTTTACATTTTGGATGGCTTCAGCGGTTGGTATTCCCCAGCCGACAAAGGTGGCGGCAAGTTTGCGCGTAAATTCATCGGGGGCGCGGTGCATTTCGACCTGCGACCAACTTGTGCCGCCTGCCCCGGCCACGTCGATGGCTTGCACGCCGCAATCAGCGAGGACTTTGGCTGTTTTTTCCGCGAACCCCCATCCAACTTCTTTGGCAATGACGGGGACTTCGAGTTTCTTGCAGACTTCTTCGATCTTCTTTGCAATGCCGACCCAGTTCGTGTCGCCTGCATCTTGCACGGCTTCTTGAAGCGGATTGATATGAAGGTACAGAGCATCGGCTTGGATCATTTCGACGGCGCGGCGGCATTGGTCGACGCCGTAGCCGTAGTTGAGTTGCACGGCTCCGAGGTTGGCGAATAACAAAATATCCGGCGCAACCCGCCTCACTTGAAATGTCCTGGCTTGTTCGGGGTGTTCGATGGCGGCGCGTTGACTGCCAACGCCCATGGCGACTCCGCATTCTTGTGCGGCTTCGGCGAGGCGCAGGTTGATGGTTTCGGCTTCGTCTGTGCCGCCGGTCATGGAACTTACCAGTGTGGGAAATGCCAGGGTTTTACCGAACAGGCTCAGGCTTGTGTCGAGGCGGTTTAGGTCCAATTCGGGCAATGCTTCATGGATAAAATAATAATTTTCCAGCCCGGTCGTCAGCGCGGAGCGAACATCCTGCTCTAAGTTGATTTTAATATGGTCGGCTTTTCTCTGGTCTATTGGCGCAACTTTTGTCATGAGGGGGTGTTCCTGTGTTTGATGTGTCGGCTTGACAGTGCAAGCCGCGCGGTTACAATTTACAATAAATTCCAACTGGAGGATGCTATGTCTGATACATATAATGAACTGAAGGCAATTATCAAGGATCTGCTGGGCGCTGATGAAGAGAAGATCACCATGGAAGCCCGCTTCCGCGAGGACCTTGAAGCGGATTCGCTTGACCTTGTGGAGTTGATCATGGCGTTTGAGGATAAGTTTGGCGCTGAGATCTCTGACGAAGATGCCCAGAAGATCACCACCGTGGGCGAAGCAGTGAAGTACATTGAAGCCAACAAAAAGTAATTGAACGTTTGTGATTATAACCGTAGAGCCGCCCTGGGCAACGTTGAGGGGCGGCTCTATGTGATTCTTGATAGGGTTTGATTGACCCTTTTGTCACTTTGTGATACCTCCTTCAAATACGACAGAAATGCCGTCATATTTGAGGGAGGATGGGTTTATTGCAAAAGAGTCGGGATTTCTTCGGGGTGTTTGGCGACTTTGACGCCAGCGGCTTTGAGGGCTTTGACCTTGTCGGCTGCGGTTCCGGCTCCGCCTTCGATGATGGCTCCGGCGTGCCCCATGCGTTTTCCGGGAGGGGCGGTTTGACCAGCAATGAAGGAGGCGACGGGTTTGGTCATTTTGGTACGGATGAACTCAGCGGCTTTTTCTTCTTCGTTGCCGCCAATTTCGCCGATCATGATAACCTTTTCGGTCTTGGGATCGTGTTCGAACATTTCGAGCACATCGGTGAAGTTGGTGCCGTTGACCGGGTCGCCGCCGATGCCGACGCAGGTGGATGCGCCCATGCCGAGGTTCTTCATGGCGTAGAGCACTTCATAAGTCAATGTGCCGGAGCGGGAGACCACACCGACGTTGCCGGGGATGGCGATGTTGCCGGGGATGATGCCGACTTTGGCTTCACCGGGGGTGAGCAAACCAGGGCAGTTTGGACCGATGAGGCGCACTTTCTTTTGATCTAGGTAGTTGCGCACGCGCATCATGTCGTGGATGACGACGCCTTCAGTGATGCAGATGACGAGGGGAATGCCTGCATCGGCGGCTTCGAACATCGCGTCTGGGGCGAAGCGGGCGGGGACGAAGATGATGGTGGCGTTGGCGTCGGTGGCATCCTTGGCGGATTTCACGGAGTCGAAGACGGGAATTTTGCCATCCAAAACCCATTCGCCGCCCTTGCCGGGGGTGATGCCGCCGACGATGTTCGTGCCATAGGCAGCCATTTGGGTGGTGTGGAATAAGCCTTCGTTGCCGGTGATGCCTTGCACGAGAAGGCGGGTGTTTTTATCTACAAGTATGCTCATTATGTTTTCCTTCGTATCGGGACTGTAGGGATAGGGTTTACCTCTGTCCGGCTGACCGGTAAAGGTCGGCCCTACAAAATATTTATCCCTTTGCCGCTGCGACGGCTTTCTTTGCGGCGTCGGCGAGCGTTTCGGCGGTGATCATGTTTGCGTTTTCGAGCAAACGGCGACCTTCTTCTGCGTTCGTCCCAACGAGGCGGACGACCATCGGCACTTTCGGTTTGACTTCATCCATTGCGACCAGGATGCCCTTGGCAACTTCATCGCAGCGGGTGATGCCGCCGAAGATGTTGAAGAGCACGGCTTTGACGTTCGGGTCGGTTAGGATGATGCGCATGGCGGCGGCAACTTTTTCGGAACCGGCTCCGCCTCCAACATCCAGAAAGTTGGCAGGTTCGCCGCCGAAGAGTTTGATCACGTCCATGCTGGTCATTGCCA
>JACAEP010000012.1 GCA_013388795.1 Chloroflexota bacterium
CTGCGCCTGTTCATCCACGCCGTTTTACGAAAATCCATAGGAATATGACCTGCGCCTCCCCAAACCCGGGGAGGCGTTTTCATTCCACCTTACGCCTTTGTCATGAAAGTAGCATACACGGCTGTGTGAATTGTAGTGTAAAATTTTGTTCAAATTTCCAACATGAGACTATTTTCCCAATCTGTGCGTTCATTCGAAAACCCACTGCGCCGGGCTGTAACCGGGCTGGTTTTTCTGTATCAGGCAACAGCGGCGGTTGTGCTGGTCTGGTCCTTGGTGTTGGCGATCCGCTGGGTCAGGGAGCCGTTCCTTGGAACGTTTTACGAGCATACCCTCGTATTTACGGATACAGGTCCTGAGACCGGCAATTGGGCGTTTAATAAAGTGGTAAATAGTATGGATCAGTTGTTGGCAGTCAACGGCTTGGAAGTGAAAACCAGCCGGGATGTGCGCGAGGCGTTGTCCAGTTTTGTGCCAGGAGAAAATGTCACTCTCACCGTCCGCTTTGCAGAAGGGGATGTTCAGGACCTAAGTGTTGAGTTACAGAAATTCCCAGAAGATGGCATCAATGTATTTTTGATTCTGCCTGCTTTTATTAGTTTTATATTTCTCGCGCTCAGTATTTGGACGTTTGGATTGCGCAGCCACGAACCTGCCGGGCGGGCCTTTGCCATATTCGCCTCCTCGTTCTCAATTGTGACTGGCACAATCTTCAACTTATGGACCAGTCATGAATTCACATGGGTTTGGACGGTCGCCTGTGGTGTGGCAGGCGGCGCTACCATTGCGCTGGCTTTATCTTTTCCGTCTTCACCCAGGGTTCTTGTCAATCGTCCCTACTTGCGTTGGATCGGTTATCCCATCGGTTTGGGGTTGGCAGGAGCGGTTATTCCGTTTTTGTTTAATACAGAAAACCCGACCCGATATATTTCCCTCTGGCAGAATATCTTTTATTTCGATGCGGCAGCCATCTTGTTCCTTTTGGGCTTGCACTTGTACTACGCAATGTTTTCTCCATCTCCTGTGGCAAAATCTCAGGCGCGCAGCAACCTGATTGGAGCGTTGTTTGCTTTTATTCCACTCACCATATATCTTGCCCTTAGCAGCCTGCTTAATATTATCTTCTCACCGCTTCTATTCCTGCCCGTTTTGATCTTTCCCGCTGTCATGGGGTACAACATCATGCGCTTCCGTTTTTTGCGCACAGACGATCTTGCGCGGCGCGGTATGATGTATTCATTGCTCACAGCGATCGTAACGATCGGGTATGCCCTGGTATCCGCTGGGGCGGGGTTGTTATTTGGCGATGCTCTTCCCGACAACTACCTCGCTGGCGTCTTCATCTTGTTGATCGCTCTCCTGCTGGAGCCTCTACGCGCCCGTCTGCAAAATATGACAGATTCGCTTTTCTTCCGCGGCTCGCGCGTAGTGGCGGAAAAATTGGAAGACTTTTCGCACAAATTGACCCAGTCCCTCGACCTGAACGCCATCAGCGCGCTTTTACGCGACCAGATCGCCTCAACTCTTACCCCGGAACAGATCCACATCTTTAGCTACGACTCCCTCAATGATTTTTTCGCGGCATCCACAATCGATGGACGCCGCGCCACCACGGATATTCGCTTTACATCTGCCAGCCCGCTTGTCTCATATTTCAAAAGCGAGCGCCTGCCGCTCTATTTGGACAGTCTTACTGATCTTCCCGAACAATTAATGGCAGAACAGTCTCGTATTACCTTGTTGGGCGCCCGCCTTTTCATTGCGTTTCCCGGTAAAGATCGTCCCAACGGCTGGCTGGCGCTCGGCGCCAGACTAGCCGGTCAGCCTTACTCTCCAAGCGACCTGCGCTTTCTTGAAAACATCTGCGATCAGGCTTCCGTCGCCATTGAACGCGTGCAAACTGTTGCCCACCTTGAACGCCGCATCCAGGAAATGAACGCATTGACGCGCGTATCGCAGGGCGTCAATGTCACTCTGACCTTCGACGATGTTCTAGAATTGATCTTTGCACAGACTGCCCAGATCATTCCAACCTCTCATTTTCACATCACTCTTTACGACAAAACCAGCGATTACTACTATTATGGCTTTTGCCTTGAGAACAATGAGCGTATGCATGAGCGTGAAAACCAGCCGTTCTCTGCAAATGCCGGCCTATCTCCAGACGTGATACGCAAGAGTCGGCCAATCATTACGCAGGATTACATTCGCGAATGCCAGGCTCGCAACCACACACCAACCATTGAAAATGTCTTTGCCTGGATCGGCGTTCCGCTAAACGCAGGCGCAGAATCGATTGGCGCTCTTAGTGTTGGCAGCCGCGATGGCTCAACGATTTACACTCGCGCGCAAATGGAATTGCTCCAGGCGATCGCAGACCAGACGGCTGGCGCCATTGTTAAGGCACGATTGCTAAAAGAGACACAGGAACGCGCCCGCCAGTTGACCACCTTGAATGAAATCACACGCCAGCTGACTTCCACGCTGGAATTGAATCCGCTTTTGCAGAATATTCTTGAAAACGCGGTTGGCATTTTGAATTGTGAAGCAGGCAGCCTGTTTCTGGTGGATGACCAGACCGATGAACTCGTCTTCCGCGTCACAGTCGGGCCGGTAGCCTCGAACTTGATTGGGAAACGCCTGCCACCCGGAACCGGGATTGTCGGACGCGCCGTCCAAACCCGCAAGCCGGTCATTGAAAACGAAGACCAAGGTTCCCCCAACCGCTTCAAGGGTGTGGATCAGCAAACAGGCTTTATCAGCCGTTCTCTTCTGGCGGTGCCTCTACAAGCCAAAGACCGCGTCATTGGGGTGATCGAGGTCATCAATCGCCGCGACGGTCTGCCCTTCATTCAGAGCGATGAAACGTTGTTGACTGCCTTTGCAGGACAGGCGGCTGTCGCCATCGAAAATGCGCGTTTATACACATTGACCGACCAGGAACTCGCCAGCCGCGTGGAAGAATTATCGGTCATGCAGCGAATCGATCGCGAATTAAACGCCAGCCTCGAAATGGATCGCGCCATGCGCATCACATTGGACTGGGCCTTGCGTCAATCCGCTGCTGAAGCAGGTCTAATCGGCATCCTCGAAGAGGATAAATTACGGGTGATGGCGCACCAAGGCTTGGATGAGCAGATGGCTTTGCTCCCGGATCAATTGATGAAGATCGAACTGCCTTCCATGCAGGCGGCTGTCGAATCCGGGCAGCCTCAAAATGTGGAAGTGGCAGTGGACCCCTCAAAGAATAAGCTGCTTTTGGCTGCGCGCTCACAAATGGTCATTCCCATCCGTCGTGAAACCACCGTCATTGGGCTGCTTTATCTGGAAAGTACCAGCGGTTCGCAAGTGGATATTGACTTTCTGACACGCTTGACAGACCATGCCGCCATCGCGATTTCAAATGCCCAACTGTATGGCGAGATCCAACGCGCCAATAACGCCAAAAGCGACTTCGTTTCATTCGTGGCGCACGAACTCAAGAACCCGATGACTTCCATCAAAGGCTATACAGAACTGCTGGCAAGCGGCGCCGTGGGGCAGATTACCGAGATGCAGAACAACTTTCTGTCGACGATCAAATCGAATGTGGAACGCATGTCCACTCTGGTTTCGGACCTCAATGATAATTCCAAGATCGAGGCGGGACGCTTGCGGCTTGAATTCAAAGCCACTCGCGCCGCTGAACTTGTGGATGAAGTCGTCCGTACATTCAAGCGCCAGATTGAAGATAAAAAACAAACATTGGAACTGATTATCCCGCCCGCCCTGCCTGCCATGTGGGCGGATCGTATCCGTGTGGGGCAGGTACTCACGAATTTGGTTAGTAATGCATTCAAATACACGCCGGAAGGCGGGAACATTCAAGTTGGCGTGGAGGATGCTCCCAATCACTGGGACCCGGATGGCGCCCCTCGCGTGATTCATCTCTGGGTCAAAGATAGCGGCATCGGCATGACGCCGGAAGACCAGCAAAAGATCTTTCAGAAATTCTTCCGTTCCGATGATCCAAAAGCGCGCGAAGCGCCCGGAACAGGTCTTGGTCTTAACATCACCAAGAGCTTGGTGGAAATGCAGGGCGGCAAGATCTGGTTTGAAAGTGAATACCGTCAGGGAACGACCTTCCATTTCACCGTTCCGGTTGCAGAGGAATAATCTGTTATGACTATTGTTTCTGCTGTTGGAACCGCCCAGGCATTAGATGGACGCGAAGCCGGATTGCAGGCGACGCATCAGGCTTTGAACAAACTTGGCGCCACTGCCCCCGGTTTGGCTGTTGTCATTGCATCTCATCAATATCAGCCGCGCGAAGTATTGAACGGCGTATCTAGTTTATTGGGGGATACGCCCGTGATCGGTTTTAGCTCGCCTGCCGGGCTGACCCGTAATGGAATTCATCCACATTCGGTGGTGATTGCTTTGTTGGGCGGCGACTTTCAAGCAGAGACTCTTTGGCTGCCAGGCTATGCACAGTCTGGGCGTGAAACCGCTTCAAAGATCGACCTGCATGCCTCGGCGCGGGTCGAGCGTCAATCCATCCTATTCTTTGCAGATGGCTTCAATGGAGATGCCGAACAGTTTTGCAATACGCTTCCTCCATCCTTGGATGTAACTGGCGCGCTTTCCAGCGGCGACTTGCACACGGGCAATACCTATCAGATTGCGGGAGGCCAGACAGGTTCGGGTGGAATGTCTGCCGCGTTTGTTCGCGGTGCGGTTCGCGTTGGGGTTGGCGCAGAACATGGTTGGGATCCGGTGGGAAATCAATTTCGAGTGACGCGTTCACGCGGCTTCTGGCTGCGTACATTGGATGGGCGCCCCGCCTCAGAAGCCTACGCCGGGTTGTTTGGTTATCCGGCTCGTGATTGGGCATTCCCGCCGCTCAGCTATCTGGCGCGCTTGTACCCGCTTGGCATGGAACAAAGCGACGGGATGGTTGTCCGTTCCCCAATTCGTGTGGAAGCGGATGGCAGTTTCCGTATGAATGCCGTCATTCGTGATGGCGTGTATGCTTTTCTATTGGTGGGCAGCCGCGCCTCCTGCGAACGTGCCGCCAAGACGGCTGCACAACACGCCCTATTAAAACTTGGAGATGCAAAACCCCGCCTCGCGCTTGTGTTGGCAGATGTTGCCTGGCAGATGCTGCTCAAAGCCCAGCCTGGCGCGGAAATTGCAGCTGTGCAAGAGATTCTCGGCGAAACAGTACCCGTTGCAGGGGGCTATACCCTGGGTCAGGTAATGACGTCTGATGACGAATCAAAACCCCGGTTCCTCAACCAACATATTGTTGTGATTGTATTTGGCGAACCTAACGAATAAAAACATCGTGTAGCCATGAAACCTGATTGGCAGGGGGAAAACTTTGCAAGATGGTAAGCCTGCCCTGCCTTGGATTATTGTATACTCGTTGTACATCGAGGCATCTGGTATGACCAACAAAAAAGCCCCTCCAAAGAAAACAACCAGCAGGCAGAAATCTGAACAGCAAATTCAAGCGGGAGATTCAAGCGTCGCCGTGGGCGGAGCCCTAACCGACAGCGCCATCATTCATGGGCAAACCATCGTCCTTGCAGACCGCTTCTGGCGGGACCTGCAGCCTGCTTTGCCGCCTCATGAAATCAAAGAAGCCACCGCGGCCTATCTTGCCTATCTTAATGATAGACATTCCTATCTCAGCCTGAAAGGAATGGGGGTATCAGACCGCGTTCCGCTTAAATTAAGAATGCTGGATCTGTACGTGCCCCTTAAGGCGCGTATGGAACTACCCGAAGGGGAAACGTGGAAACGCGAATTACATCTCGCCGGACGCGGCTTGGGGGAGTATGAAGACCCGCTTCACTTTGGCGACCCAATCCCATTGTTGAATGTCTTGAGATCCTATTCCGGCGTAATCGTGCTTGGCGACCCCGGCGCCGGTAAGACCACCTTTGTCAAATATCTGGCGGTGCGGCTTGCGCGCGGCGAAGGTGAAAAAATGGGACTGGCAGATTACCTGCCTATTCTGCTTCCTTTGGCAGCCTATGCCAATGCCCTGCAAACCCATGATATTCGCCTTGATGATTTCATTGCCGAATATTTTTCCGGCATCGTTGCCGATTTGCCGATTGGGCCCATGCTCAAAGAAGCGCTCAAGGCCGGGCGGGCTTTGATACTATTGGATGGACTCGACGAAGTCCGTGACATAAATCTCCGTAACACGGTTGTCGAACGTGTGGTGGACTTTTATAGTTTTCATCGGCATCAGGGCAATAAGTTTGTGTTAACCAGCCGGGTGGTGGGGTATCGCGCTGTGCGACCCTCTGCAGAAGACCTGGCAGAATGTACCATCGTTGATTTTGAAGATGATGAAATTGAAGCCTTTGTCACCCGTTGGACGATGGCGCTCGAAAGTCAGGCACAGGGACATACCCCAGTCGCACAAGCAGATGCCGAAACGGATCGCCGTGAACTATTGGATGCCATTCATCACAACCCCGGTGTGCGTCAACTGGCTTCCACGCCTCTTTTATTGACGATTCTCGCGTTGATGAAACGCCAGGGTGTGACCCTGCCCGAACGCCGTGTGCAACTTTACGATCAATACGTTTCAACCCTGCTCTCCACATGGAACCGCGCCCGCAGCTTAAGTGGGCGCGCCCCCGGGCGTGATATAGACGAGATTCAAACAGTACGAATCCTTGCGCCGCTGGCGCTGTGGATGCATGAAGTCAGCCCGGGCGTGGGGCTGGTTGGGCGCGAAGACATGCGCCGTAAATTGGAGGAGCTTTTCCACGAGCGCGGCGATGTTTCACCCATTCAAGCTGCGCGGCAGTTCCTTCAGGATGTGCGCGAACATGCCGCCCTGCTCCTTGAACGCGGACCAGGCGAATATGGTTTTATTCATTTGACCTTCGAAGAATATCTTGCCGCGGTTGCATTGGCGTTAATGGGGCAAGGCGACTCGAAACCCATCATCGAAATACTCTCTCGGCATGTGGGTGAACAGGCTTGGCGCGAAGTCACCTTGCTGACCATCGGTTATCTCGGCATCCGGCAGCAACTTCCAAAGATCGCTGGTGAAGTGGTGGACGCTCTGGTTGCCAAGCGCCCCGGCCCCGCTGGCGAAGCAGTGGCGCTGGCGGGAGATGCGGTTTTAGATACATCGCCCACGGGAGTTCCGCCGCAAACGAAAGACCGCGTGGTGGATGCTCTGGTCGCCACCATGCAGGATGGTTCGATCCGGCCGGAACTTCGGCGTCATGCCGGGCTGTTGCTGGGACGCCTTGCCTGGCGTCCCGGAGACTTGGATCGGTTTGTGGATGTGCCCGATGGTGAGTACCTGGAAGGGGTTAAGAAAGAACCGAAGACCATCCCTTATAAATTTTTTGTGGCGCGATATCCGGTGACCAACATCCAGTTTGCGCGTTTTGTCAAAGAGGATGGTTACCAAAACCAGGAGTATTGGAGTGAACGCGGCTGGGAATGGCGGACAGGTAAATATGACCAGCGCACCATGGAGGCGCTCGAACGCGATTGGCTGGAACATCGCCCATTGAATAAACGCAACATGCCGTACTACTGGCATAACATTGAATTGAGCAACCCCATTGTGCCTGTTGTAGGCGTGTGTTGGTTTGAAGCGGAAGCCTACTGCAACTGGCTTTCAAAAAAAATCGTGGCAGTTCCCGAAGGGTACACGATCCGTTTGCTCACCACTGCAGAATGGGAACGTGCGGCGCGCGGAACGGACGGGCGCGAATATCCGTGGGGTGATGGGTTTAATAAAACCGCCGCCAACACGTGGGATAGTGATGCAACCGGTTCCGGGCTGGGCGGCACCACCGCAGTAGCCACCTTTGTGCAGGGCATTAGCCCAACCGGCACATGGGACATGAGCGGCAACGTTTGGGAGTGGACGCGTTCATGGTATGATGAAGATCAAAAATACCGCATCGTGCGCGGCGGCTCGTGGATCGGCTATCAGTGGTTTGCGCGCTCGTCGTTCTGTAATTGGTCGATCCCATTGATGTTCAATGACGACCTCGGCTTTCGTGTGGCCATTGCGCCAAAAGATACGTAGGAGGATGGTATGGCTGACAAGAAAAAAAAGAATGGCGCGCTACGCGGCGGAAATCACAGTATCATCATTGGCGGCAATGTCAGCGGTAGTACGATCGTGGCGGGCAATCATGTCATCGTTGGCGATAACAACACAATGACCAATCTCAATGTGTTGTTCGATGAACTTCACGATAAGCTCGAAGAGAAAAAGGACTTGTCCCCAAAGGTCAGGGAAGAGATTAAGACAGATTTGAAAGAGATGCAGGCAGAACTCGAAAAGCCCGAACCAGATGAATCCTTCCTTGCGCGGCGGGTGAAGAACATAAAAAAGATGGCGCCCGATATTGCTGAAGTGGCGATTGAGACCCTTAAGAATCCGATCGCTGGGATTGCGGAACTGATCAAAAAAGTGGCGAAGAAAGCATCGGAAGAAATGGCTTGAACTCAATAAGGCATGTCATGAAGAGAGTCAATACTTTCTGGTTTATGTTGATTTTCACGGCTTGCTCCGCGCCTGTGGATACGCCGCCCGACCCTACGTTGATTTTTACAGCGCCTCCGCCTGTGGCAACAGAAACGCAGGCGCTTCCCTCCCCGACAGCAACACAACCACCTACTGCTACACTTACGCCCACCTCCCCGCCTGCGTTGGCGCTGGACGATGTTCCGGCATATCTTACATCGGTGCCTGAAAGTTTCAACTCTGATGTATGTAAAGATACGCGCGTATTGCAGTTGTTAAGTGATCTGGGAACGGCTATCCGTACAAGAAATGGGCAGTTGCTTGCCTCGCTGGTCATTCCAGATGCCGGGGTGGGGGTGCAATATATTCGGAACGGCAATGTGATCACATATTTCGAAAATATAAAGTTCGTGTTTGAGACCACCTACGAGGCAGAATGGGGTTTTGCGCCCGGAAGTGGAGAGCCTGTGGTTGGTTCATTCCAAAAAGTCATTCTACCTTCGTTGGAACTGGTCTTTGGCTCCAATCCTGTCTTAACTTGCAATGAAATAAAGACGGGCGGCGCAACCTACGCGCCACAATGGCCATATCAAGGTATCGAGTTTTACTCCGTTCACTTCCCCGGCACAGAAGAGTTTGGCGGTTTGAATTGGGAAACCTGGGCGGTTGGGATCATGCGCGATCAGGGCAAGCCCATGCTTTCAGCGCTCGTCCGCTTTGCGTGGGAACCGTAGCTTCTGGTTTGTTTGTTATCTTGCTGTTAATGTAAGAAACCTATAGTTGTGATATTCTATTAATCAGTTATTGTAAAAAGTTGCAATAAGGAAAATGAATGTCCTGTGCTGATGAATACACCCCCCAACTGCGCGCGCGCGGATATCGTATGACGCCTCAACGTCTGGCTATTTTGCATACATTGCATCACAGCGGGGGGCATCTTTCACCCACGGAAGTATACGAAAAGGCGCTGACGCAACTTCCCAGCCTCACCGAAACGACCGTATACCGCACGCTCGAATTCCTTGCGGAAAACGGGCTGGCGCACCCAGCGCACATGGGCAGTGGGCATTTAGTGTATGAGATCGCTCATCACGAACATCATCACCTTAAGTGCCGCGTCTGTGGGGCCGAGTTGGAAGTGAATCACACGCTTTTGAAGAGTCTGTATCGGCAACTTGAATTGGCAAGCGGCTATCGCCTCACCGATAGCCACCTAACGTTTTTCGGTCTTTGCCCAACGTGTCAAAAAGGAGAAAATTAATCATGCACGCACCTGTTCCACTTCACATTCCTGATGGTTTTTTGAATCTTGTGGTTTCGGTGGTATGCTGGGTCATCACCATCATTACACTTGGGCTTGCGGTCTCAAAAACCAACAAGTCGCTTGGTGAAAAGCAAATTCCGCTAATGGGCGTGATGGCAGCCTTCATCTTTGCCGCGCAAATGATCAACTTCCCCGTTGCGGGCGGCACATCGGGTCACTTGCTAGGCGGGGTTCTCGCCTCTGTTGTGCTGGGTCCCTGGGCAGGCATGCTCGTGATGACGGCTGTGATCGCTTTGCAAGCCTTGCTTTTTCAGGATGGCGGTCTGCTGGTGATGGGCGCGAACATTCTTAACATGGGTCTTGTCACCGCTGCCATTGGGTATGGCTTGTATCGTTCTGTGAGCGGTAGTTCCAAAGTTGTAAAACTGGGTGTCATTGGTGTTGCAGCGTGGCTGTCTGTGATGGCGGGCGCATTGTTCACCTCCCTTCAACTTTGGTTGAGCGGCACCTCTCAATTGCAGGTGGTCATTCCCGCCATGATGGGCGTCCACGCGCTGATCGGCATCGGCGAAGCCCTGATCACCGTCTTTGCGATTGCCTTCATTATGCAAACTCGCCCCGACCTGCTTGGCGAAGGCTCTGAATCTGCCAAAGGTGGGAAGGGCTGGATTCTCACCGGAGGTTTGGTTGCGTTACTGGTGGTTTTGATTTCCCCGCTCGCCTCTGGCGACCCCGACGGTTTGGAACGCGTTGCCATAGACATGGGCTTCATTGATGCTGGGTTGGATGCGCCCTACGCCATCATTCCTGATTACACTCTGCCCTTCCTTGGCGAGACCGCCATTTCGACCATTCTGGCGGGCGTTGTAGGCATTGTCGTTGTTGGCTTGGTGGCGGTTCTGATCGGGCGCGGAATGAAAGCGAAGTCTTAATTCATCATGCACTTCGACGCTTTTGATCGTTACCATGATAAGGAGAGTTTCATCCATCGCCTTGACCCGCGGGTTAAGACGGTGGTGACGATTGTCTTTATCCTTTCCAACGCCCTGCTGCCCGATGGCGCCTGGCTGGCTTTTGGCGCCGCTTGGTTGTTCTTATTGGCTGCCAATTGGCTTTCACAGTTGGGCTTGGGCTACACACTAAAACGCTCGCTAATCGCCCTGCCCTTTGCGCTGATTGCCATTACAGTTCTATTTTCCATACCGGGTAAACCGCTTACCACGTTCCCATTTCTTTTCTGGGACTTTACCATCACCGATGCAGGTTTGCTGCGTTTTGTCAGCATTCTCATCCGTTCGTGGCTGTCGGTGCAGATAGCGATCCTGCTTGTGGCAGTGACGCGCTTTCCGGATCTGATCCACGCCCTTGAGCATTTGCGCGTGCCATTGGCGCTGACCACGATCATTGCTTTTCTCTACCGCTATCTGTTCGTGCTGACGGACGAAGTCTTCCGCCTGCTGCGGGCGAGGGAAAGCCGTTCGGCGGCTGTGACAGGTTTGAGGTCCGGCAGAGGCGTGATGTGGCGGGCGAAAGTGGCGGGCAACATGGCGGGTCAGTTATTCCTGCGCAGTTATGAACGCAGTGACCGCATCTACAATGCCATGATCGCGCGCGGGTATGCGGGCTATTTGTATACATTGAACCCGCACGAGATGAAGTCGCAAGATTATTTTGCAACCGCATTTGCTGTAACCGTCATTTTTATAATGCAAGTTCTTGGAAGGTTTTAATGCCCGTTACACATTTATCTGCTTTGTTTACCCCAGTGGAATGCGATGGCGATGTTCTATCAGTGAATAACCTGCATTTTTCATATCCGGATGGTCACGCGGCGCTGCGTGGCGTGTCACTTAAACTGTGCAGTGGTGATAAGGTGGCCCTGGTAGGTCCAAACGGTGCGGGAAAATCTACCTTGATGCTGCACCTGAATGGAATTTTGGGCGGCAAGGGCGAAGTGGAAATCGCTGGTATGCAACTCACAAAAGAAAACCTGCCTGCCGTCCGTGCCATGGTGGGGCTGGTCTTTCAAAACCCTGATGACCAGTTGTTTTCTCCAACCGTGTTCGAGGATGTGGCGTTCGGTCCGCTGCACATGGGCTTGCCCGAAGTGGAAGTCCGCGCGCGCGTGGACTCTGCGCTCGAAGCCGTGCGCATGACTAACTACCGTGACCGTCTCTCGCACCACTTGAGTGTGGGAGAGAAAAAACGCATTGCCATTGCGACGGCGCTTTCCATGAACCCAAGCCTTTTGGTGTTGGATGAACCTTCAGCCGGGCTTGACCCGCGCGCGCGTAGGACATTGATCAATCTATTGCGCGAGCTGCCGATTACGATGCTCGTCTCGACGCATGATATGGCCTTGGTGAAGGAACTCTTCCCACGGACGGTTGTGATGGATGAAGGACGGGTGGTTGCCGATGGCTTGACGATGGATATTTTGGAAGACGAGGCATTGTTGAACGCGCATGGGCTGGAAAAGCCGTAACGAAATTCGTGATATATGAAAAACGCGCC